>NZ_JBHTWX010000025.1:0-80187 GCF_042792155.1 Kitasatospora sp. NPDC056651
GGCCCCCCCGGGTCCCCCGTGGGGGGGGCTCCCCGCGCCCCCCCCGGGGGGGCGGGGGGGGGGGGGGGGCCCCCACCCCCCCGCCCCGCCGGGCACGGCCCCGAACCCGGACCCGGTACCCGAACCCGACCGAACCACCGCCCCCTCAGCCGATGTCCGTCGGATCCACCCGCACCCGCACCGGCTCCGCCGTCCGCAGCGCGATCCGCGCGATCTGCGCCGCCTTGAGCGCCGCCGCCAGCGCGGACCCCTGCCCGGGTGCCACCCGCAGCAGCGCGCGTTCCTGCTCCTCCCCCCGCAGCGCCGACACCGGCACCGGCCCGAGCACGTCGGCCCCCTCCGGCAGCCGGATCAGGTTGAGCAGGTCCGCCACCGCCGCCGGGCTCCCGCTCACCGAGGCCATCCGGGAGACGGGCGGGAAGTGCAGCTGCGCCCGTTCGTCCCGCTCCAGCCCGGCGTGCCCCAGCGGGTCCCAGCGCACCAGTGCCTGCACCGGACGGGCCGAGGGCTCGGCGACCACGACCACCGTCCCCCCCTCCGTCGAGGGCCGCACCAGAGCGGCCGCCGCGAGCCAGAGCCGCAGCGTCTCCTCCCCCGCCCGCAGGTCGGGCCGGCTCAGCAGCGCCCAGCCGTCCAGCAGCAGCGCGGCCCCGTACCCGCCGCCGCCCTCGACCACCGGCTCCGCGCCCGGGGTGGAGATCACCAGCGAGGGCTCGTCCGGCACGGTGGTGAGCACCGAGTCCCGGCCGGAGGTCCGCACCGGGAGGCGCGGGAACGCCTTGCCCAGCTCCTCCGCCGTCCGCCGGGCGCCGACCACCTGGGCCCTCAGCTTGAAGGATCCGCACTCGGGGCAGTGCCAGTCGTTCTCCGCCTCCCCGCACCAGCCGCAGCACAGCGGGGCGTCCGCCGAGGGCGCCTCCAGCGGCCCCTCACAGCGCCGGCAGCGTGCCGGGGTCCGGCAGCGCCCGCAGGCCAGCCGCGGCACGTAGCCGCGCCGGGGCACCTGGATCAGTACCGGGTGCCCGGCGGCCAGCGCCTCCCGCGCGGCCTCCCAGGCCACCGACGGCAACCGGGCCGCCTGGGCGGCGGCGTCCCGGTGCTGGTCCTGGTCGGTGACGGTGCGCACCCTGGGCGCGGTCCGCCGCACCGTCTCCCGGTCCGCGATCAGTGGGCGTGCCCAGCCGGTGCTGACCAGCTGGGCGCCCTCCACCGTCACCGCGTGCCCGCCGAGCAGCACCGCCGCCCCCTCCTCGGCGGCGCGCAGCAGCGCCACCTCGCGCACGTGCGGGTGCGGGGCGCGCGGGTCGCTGTGACTGCCGTCCCCGTCCGACCAGACGACGACCAGCCCGAGGTCACGTACCGGCGCGAACATGGTGGCCCTGGTCCCGACCACCGCGTGCACCGAGCCCCGGCTCACCGCGAGCCAGCGCCGGTAGCGCTCGCGCGGGCCGAGGTCGGCCTCCAGCGCCACGTGCATCCCGGGGCCGAGCAGTTCGGTCAGCGCCTGGTCCACCCGGGCCACCGAGCGGCCCTCCGGGACGACGACCAGCGCCCCGCGCCCGCTCGCCAGCGCGGCCGCCACCGCCCGCGCGATCTCGTACGGCCAGCCGGGCCCGGGCAGCGCGGCCCAGACGGCGCGCGGCGAGCCGCCCGAGGCCAGCGCGGTGAGGAAGTCGGGCCCGGCCGGGTAGCGCTGCCAGCCGCCGGGGGCCGGGGCCGCCGGGCGTGCCAGCGGCGGCGGCGAGGGTTCGGCCTCGGCCTTGGCGTGCCGGGGCGGGACGGCCAGCTGGAGCACGTCGGCCAGCGTTCCTGCGTACCGGTCGGCGACGGTGCGGCACAGCCGCAGCAGCTGGGGGGTGAGCACCGGCTCGGGCGAGAGCACCTGGGCCAGCGGGGCGAGCGGACCGGCGAAGTCGCTCTTCTCCAGCCGGGCGACGATGAACCCGTCGTGCAGCTCCCCGCCCTCGCGCTGGCCCTTCACCACCCGCGCCCCGAACCGCACCCGGACCCGGACACCGGGCTGGGCCTCCTCGGCCATCGCGGCCGGCACCTCGTAGTCGAAGAACTTGTCGATGGTGAGCACGCCCTTGTCCACCACGACCCGGGCCACCGGCAGGTGCTCGGCCCGCTTGGCCCCGTGCCAGGTGCGCGGCTTGGCCCGCTTGACCGTCTCCCGGATGAACGCCAGCTGCTCCGGCTCGGCGGCCCCGTTCTCCCCTGTGCTGCTCATCGCCACCAAGTACTACCAGGTCACACCGACAATGCACGAAGCGGCGCCCACCCCCGAACGGGAGCGGACGCCGCTTCGGGCGTTTCAGACGCTTTAAGCGTTTCAGACGCTTCAGGCGCCGAGTGCGCTACGGGCCTCAGTCCTGGACGGCGGCCTTCAGCTGCTCCACCCGGTCGGTGCGCTCCCAGGTGAAGTCCGGCAGCTCACGGCCGAAGTGGCCGTACGCTGCGGTCTGGGAGTAGATCGGGCGCAGCAGGTCCAGGTCGCGGATGATCGCGGCCGGGCGCAGGTCGAAGACCTCGGAGACGGCCTTCTGGATGGCGAGGACCGGGACGGTCTCGGTGCCGAAGGTCTCCACGAACAGGCCGACCGGCTCGGCCTTGCCGATCGCGTACGCGACCTGCACCTCTGCGCGGCGGGCGAGGCCGGCGGCGACGATGTTCTTCGCCACCCAGCGCATCGCGTACGCGGCCGAGCGGTCCACCTTGGACGGGTCCTTGCCGGAGAAGGCACCGCCGCCGTGGCGGGCCATGCCGCCGTAGGTGTCGATGATGATCTTGCGGCCGGTGAGGCCGGCGTCGCCCATCGGGCCGCCGATCTCGAAGCGGCCGGTCGGGTTGACCAGCAGGCGGTAGCCCTCGGTGGTGAGCTTGATGCCCTGCTCGGCCAGCGCCTTCAGCTCCGGCTCGACCACGAACTCGCGGATGTCCGGGGTGAGCAGCGACTCCAGGTCGATGTCGCTGGCGTGCTGGGTGGAGACGACCACGGTGTCGAGGCGGACGGCCTTGTCACCGTCGTACTCGATGGTGACCTGGGTCTTGCCGTCGGGGCGCAGGTAGGGGATGGTCCCGTTCTTGCGCACCTCGGTCAGGCGGCGGGAGAGGCGGTGCGCCAGGGTGATCGGCAGCGGCATGAGCTCGGGCGTCTCGTCGGACGCGTAGCCGAACATCAGGCCCTGGTCACCGGCGCCCTGCTTGTCCAGGTCGTCCTCGTCGCCCTCGACGCGGGCCTCGTACGCGGTGTCGACGCCCTGCGCGATGTCGGGCGACTGGGCACCGATGGACACCGACACGCCGCAGGAGGCGCCGTCGAAGCCCTTCTTGGAGCTGTCGTAGCCGATCTCCAGGATCTTGTCCCGGACGAGCTGGGCGATCGGCGCGTACGCCTTGGTGGTCACCTCGCCGGCCACGTGCACCTGGCCGGTGGTGATGAGCGTCTCCACGGCGACCCGGGACGTCGGGTCCTCCCGCAGGAGAGCGTCAAGGATGGTGTCGCTGATCTGGTCAGCGATCTTGTCGGGGTGTCCCTCGGTGACGGACTCCGAGGTGAACAGGCGGCGAGACACAGCGCTCCCTGGGGTTGCAGCGGCTGCTGACTGAAGTCGCCCGGGGGAACCCGGGCACTCCGGAAAGACTTGATTCCTGGAGTGTAACGGTCTGGTTCCGCCGAACGTCACCCGCTTCAGGAATTCTCGACCGCCACGCGAGCACTTTCGATCAGTTGCCGCCTGTTTCCAGCCGCTTCGCGACCAGGTCCCAGACCACGTCGGCGAGTGCCTCCTTCGGCCCCACCGGGACGGCCGTCTCGCTGCCGTCCGCCCCCAGCACCACGGCCTCGTTGACGTCCGTGCCGAAGGCCTTGCCGTTGCCTACCTCGTTGACCACCAGCAGGTCACAGCCCTTGCGGGCGAGCTTGGCGCGGCCGTTGGCGAGCACGTCGTCGGTCTCCGCCGCGAAACCCACCACGAGTTGACCCGAACGGGCCCGGTGGGCCGACAGCTCGGCCAGGATGTCGGGATTGCGGACCAGGGCGACGGGCGCCTGCTCGACCCCCTCGACCTTCTTGATCTTGCCGGTCGCGTACTCGGCGGGCCGGAAGTCCGCCACCGCCGCGGCCATCACCACGGCATCCGCGTCCCGGACGGCCTCCAGGGCCGCCTCGCGCAACTCCAGCGCGGTCGAGACGTGCACCACGTCCACTCCCGCCGGGTCCGGCAGCTCGGCGTTGGCCGAGATCAATGTCACCCTCGCCCCGCGCGCCGCCGCCGTCACGGCCAGCGCGTAGCCCTGCTTGCCGGAGGAGCGGTTGCCCAGGTAGCGCACCGGGTCCAGCGGCTCCCGGGTGCCGCCGGCCGAGACCACCACGTGCCGGCCCGCGAGGTCGGTGGGCGCCGGCCCGCCGCGGCGCAGCACCGCCCGGCAGGCCTCGAAGATCGCGGACGGCTCGGGCAGCCGGCCCTTGCCGGTGTCCTTGCCGGTGAGCCGCCCGACGGCCGGCTCCAGCACGATGACGCCCCGGCGGCGCAGCGTGGCCACGTTGTCCCGGGTGGCCGGGTGCTCCCACATCTCGGTGTGCATGGCGGGCGCCAGCACGACCGGACAGCGGGCGGTGAGCAGGGTGTTGGTCAGCAGGTCGTCGGCCAGGCCGTGGGCGGCCTTGGCGATCAGGTCCGCGGTGGCCGGGGCGACCACGACCAGGTCGGCCTGCTGCCCGATCCGCACGTGCGGCACCTCGTGCACGCGCTCCCAGGTCTCGGTGGCCGCCGGACGCCCGGACAGCGCGGCCCAGGTCGCCTCGCCGACGAAGTGCAGGGCGGCCGCGGTCGGCACCACGGTGACCTGGTGGCCGGACTCGGTGAAGCGGCGCAGCAGCTCGCACGCCTTGTACGCGGCGATCCCGCCGCTCACGCCGAGGACCACGCGGGGGGCGTCCACAGTCACGTACCGACCTTTCTCCCGATCCGGAACGGGCCCACCCTACGGCCCCGCGGCCGGGGCCCGCACCGCGCCCTCCCCCGGCACCCGGCACCCGGCACCCGGCACGAAAATGCCGGAGGGCCCGGCGGAAAGATTCCGCCGGGCCCTCCCGGAAATTCAGCGACCGCCTCAGGCAGCCTCGACCGCCTCGGCGGTCAGCATGCCCGCGTTGATCTCGCGCAGCGCGATCGACAGCGGCTTCTCGTGCACGTGGGTGTCGACCAGCGGGCCGACGTACTCCAGCAGGCCCTCGCCGAGCTGGGAGTAGTACGCGTTGATCTGGCGCGCGCGCTTGGCGGCGTAGATCACGAGGCTGTACTTGGAGTCGGTGGCCTCGAGCAGCTCGTCGATCGGCGGGTTGATGATGCCCTCGGGCGCGGTCATGGAAGAGGACACGCTAAAACCTTCCGAAAGGATGGAAAAGACAGACAGGTCAGGCTACACCGAGCAAGGCTAGCAGTTCGGCCGCTACCTGCTCGACGGAGGTGTTGACAAGGGTCGTGTCGAACTCGGTCTCGGCCGCGAGCTCGACCTTCGCCGCCTCCAGACGCTTCTCGATCACGTCCTGCGACTCGGTGCCCCGGCCAGTCAGCCGGCGGACCAGCTCGTCCCAGCTCGGCGGAGCCAGGAAGACCAGCTGCGCCTCGGGCATCGACTCGCGCACCTGCCGGGCGCCCTGGAGGTCGATCTCCAGCAGCACCGGCTCGCCGCGCTCCAGCTTCTCCAGCACGGCCGCACGCGGGGTCCCGTAACGGTTCCCGGCGAACTCGGCCCACTCCAGCAGCTCGCCGTTGGCGACCAGCTTGTCGAACTCGTCGTTGTCGACGAAGTGGTACTGGACCCCGTTCTTCTCGCCGGGCCTCGGGTGGCGGGTCGTCGCCGACACCGAGAGCCAGACCTCGGGGTACATCTTCCTCATATGAGCGACGACCGTGCTCTTGCCGACCCCCGAAGGGCCGGAGAGCACGGTCAGCCGCGGACGCTCACTCATGCACCGATTATCCCGGATCGCGGACGATCCTGGGACCACGGGGGCACGGTCAGGCGGCGCCACCGCCGAACTCCCGCTCCAGGGAAGCGATCTGGTTCGTACCGAGGCCGCGGACACGACGGCTCTCGCTGATGCCGAGGCGCTCCATGATCTGCTTGGCGCGGACCTTGCCGACGCCCGGAAGCGACTCCAGCAGTGCCGAGACCTTCATCTTGCCGATGACGTCGTTGTCGGCCTTGCCGGCCTTGATCACCTCGTGCAGGGAGGCGCCGGAGTGCTTGAGCCGGTTCTTCACCTCGGCGCGCTCCCGGCGAGCCTCGGCGGCCTTGGCGAGCGCGGCGGTGCGCTGTTCAGGGGTAAGGGGCGGAAGAGCCACGCCGTTCACCTCAGGGTGTGGATGGATGGATTGAGCTAGGACTGGTTCGGTACCGAGGACATCGTCCGCAAGGGGGAAGCACAAGGCCCTTGACCTGCGGGAGCCACGGAAATCGCGGCTCGCCGATGACCTATCGCCGGACACTACCCGGATTGCGGCGCCACGTCAGGAAAAGAACACGAAAAGTCCTGGTCAGCCAAGGCCGACCAGGACTTTCCAGGGCAAAATGACCGCGATTGCGAGACTTTGGCGGGGCCGGTGTGACGGCGCTCACGTCAACTCCGCGACCACCGCGCGGTCCTGCGGACACTCCGCAGGGTCACCACCTCACTACCTGAAGGAGGGGTTCCGCTACCAGAGCCCGTCTTGTCGGCCATTCCCTGATCCGGGCTGACCGACAAGACGGGCCCTACACGGCGTCCGCGAACTCCCCGACGAAGCGGTCCGCCGCCTCCCGCAGCGCCGTCACCGAGGGTCCGTGCCTGAGCACGTCCCGGCTGACGCTCGGCACCACGTTGCGCACCGAGGCGCCGAACACCCGCGGCAGGTCCGCCATCGTCGCGCCCTGGGCGCCGATCCCGGGGGCCAGCAGCGGGCCGTTGATGGCCAGGTCCACGCCCGCGTCGGCCAGCGTCGCGCCGACCACCGCGCCGAAGGAGCCGAGCGGCGCCGCGTCCGCGTTCTCGGCCGCCAGCTGTCGCAGTACCGAGGCCGCGACCGGCTCGCCGTCCGCGCCCACCGCGCGCTGCACCTCGGCGCCCTCCGGGTTGGAGGTGAGCGCCAGCGCGAACACGCCGCAGCCCTGCTCGCGGGCCAGGTCCAGGGCCGGGCGCAGCGAGCCGAAGCCCAGGTACGGGCTGACCGTCACGGCGTCCGAGAACAGCGGACTGCCGGGCGACAGGAAGGCCTCGGCGTAGGCGGCCATGGTGGAGCCGATGTCGCCGCGCTTGGCGTCCATCAGGACCAGCGCGCCGGCCGCCCGGGCCTCCTCGACGCTCTTCTCCAGCACCGCGACGCCCTTGCTGCCGAAGCGCTCGAAGAAGGCGGCCTGCGGCTTCAGCACGGCCACCCGGCCGGCCAGCGCCTCGACCACGGTGCGGCTGAAGGTCTCCAGCCCGGCGAGGTCGTCGCCGAGCCCCCAGGCGGCGAGCAGGGAGGCGTGCGGGTCGATGCCGACGCAGAGCTGGCCGCGGGTGTCGAGGGCCTGGCGCAGCCGGGCGCCGAACGGGGCGAGGGTCATGTCGTCCTTTCCAGAACCGATGTTTCCAGAACCGATGGGGGTGTTCACGAGCTGCGCACGGCGCTGCCGACGGCCGCGGCGAGGTTGCGGAAGCCGCCCTCGCGGACCTTGGCGGACAGGCCCTTGTGGATCCGGCGGCACCAGAACGGGCCCTCGTAGATGAAGGCGCTGAAGCCCTGGACCAGGTCGGCGCCGTGGACGATCCGCTGCCAGGCGTCCTCGGCGGTCTCGATGCCGCCGACCGAGACCAGGGTGAGCCGGCCCTCGGTGCGGGCGCGCAGCCGCTGGAGCACCTCCAGGGCGCGGGCCTTGAGCGGGGCGCCGGACAGGCCGCCCATGCCGATCTCCTCGACCCGTGCGGCGTCGGTGCGCAGGCCCTCGCGGCCGATCGTGGTGTTGGTGGCGATGATGCCGTCCAGGCCCAGCTCCAGGGCGAGGTCGGCGACCGCGTCGATGTCCTCGTCGGCCAGGTCGGGGGCGATCTTGACCAGCAGCGGCACGTGGTGCGCGGTGGTGCGGTCGGCGGCCTCGCGGACGGCGGTGAGCAGCGGCCGCAGGTGGTCCACGGCCTGGAGGTTGCGCAGCCCGGGGGTGTTCGGCGAGCTGACGTTGACCACCAGGTAGTCCGCGTACTTGGCCAGCCGCTCGGTGGACTTGACGTAGTCGGCGACGGCGTCGGCCTCCTCGACCACCTTGGTCTTGCCGATGTTGACGCCGGTCACCGGGGTGGAGCTGGTGTGCGGGCGGGCGGCCAGCCGGGCCGCGACCCGGGCCGAGCCCTGGTTGTTGAAGCCCATCCGGTTGATCAGCGCGCGGTCCTCGACCAGACGGAACATCCGGGGCGCCGGGTTGCCGGGCTGGGGCTCGCCGGTGATGGTGCCGATCTCGACGTAGTCGAAGCCGAGCATGGCCAGGCCGTCGATGCCGACGCCGTTCTTGTCGAAGCCGGCCGCCAGGCCGAACGGGCCGGGCAGGTCCAGGCCGAGCGCGCTGGTGCGCAGGGCCCGGTCGCGCGGGGCCAGCACCAGTCGCACCAGGCTGCGCAGCCCGGGCACCGAGGAGGCGAGGCGGATCCAGAAGAAGGCGAGGTGGTGGGCCTTCTCCGGGTCCATCTTCTTGAACACCAGGTCGAACAGAAGCTTGTACAAGGGTGGGTCAACTCCCGGATCACGAACCGGACTTGGGCATGGAAGTGGGGGGCACCCAAAAGGCTCCGGTGCCCCCCACTGCGGTGGTGCTACTGGCGGCCGGCGTTGATCAGCCCGGCGTGCTCCTGGAGCGACATCACCCCGACCTCGTCGCGCAGCAGCCGGTCGATACCCTGCACGGCCGCGCCCATCGCCTGGACGGTGGTCAGGCACGGGACGCCGCGCGAGACGGCCGCGGTGCGGATCTCGTAGCCGTCGAGGCGGCCGCCGGTGCCGTACGGGGTGTTGATGATGAGGTCGACCTCACCCTCGTGGATCAGCTGGACGATGGTCCGCTCGCCGTTCGGGCCTTCGCCCTCGCTGTGCTTGCGCACCACGGTGGCCGGGATGCCGCCGCGCTGGAGCACCTCGGCGGTGCCGGCGGTGGCGAGCAGCTCGAAGCCGAGGCCGGCCAGCGCCCGGGCCGGGAAGACCAGGTTGCGCTTGTCCCGGTTGGCCACCGAGATGAAGACCTTGCCCTTGGTCGGCAGCGCGCCGTAGGCACCGGTCTGCGACTTGGCGTAGGCCGTGCCGAAGACCTTGTCGATGCCCATGACCTCACCGGTCGAGCGCATCTCCGGGCCGAGCACGGTGTCCACCCCGCGGCCGTGGATGTCGCGGAAGCGGCTCCACGGCATCACGGCCTCCTTGACCGCGATCGGCGCGTCGGCGGGCAGCGTGCCGCCGTCGCCCTCGGCCGGGAGCAGGCCCTCGGCGCGCAGCTCGGCGATGGTGGCGCCGAGCGAGATCCGGGCGGCGGCCTTGGCCAGCGGCACGGCGGTCGCCTTGGAGGTGAACGGGACGGTCCGGGAGGCGCGCGGGTTGGCCTCCAGGACGTACAGGATGTCCCCGGCCATGGCGAACTGGATGTTGATCAGACCGCGGACGCCGACACCGCGCGCGATGGCCTCGGTGGAGGTGCGCAGGCGCTTGATGTCGAAGCCGCCGAGGGTGATCGGGGGCAGCGCGCAGGCGGAGTCGCCGGAGTGGATGCCGGCCTCCTCGATGTGCTCCATGACGCCGCCGAGGTAGAGCTCGGTGCCGTCGTAGAGCGCGTCGACGTCGATCTCCACCGCGTCGTCCAGGAAGCGGTCGATGAGCACCGGGTGCTCGGAGATCAGGCCGGCGTGCCGCTCCAGGTAGGAGGCGAGCGAGGCCTCGTCGTAGACGATCTCCATGCCGCGGCCGCCGAGCACGTAGGACGGGCGGGCGAGCACCGGGTAGCCGATCTCGTCGGCGATCGCCTTGGCCTCGTCGAAGGAGAAGGCGGTGCCGTGCTTGGGCGCGGGCAGGCCGGCCTCGCTCAGGACGCGGCCGAAGGCGCCGCGCTCCTCGGCGAGGTCGATCGCCTCGGGCTGGGTGCCGACGATCGGCACGCCGTTGTCCTTGAGCGCCTGGGCCAGGCCGAGCGGGGTCTGGCCGCCGAGCTGGACGATCACACCGGCGAGCGGGCCGGCCTGCTGCTCGGCGTGGACGATCTCCAGCACGTCCTCCAGGGTGAGCGGCTCGAAGTAGAGCCGGTCGGAGGTGTCGTAGTCGGTGGAGACGGTCTCCGGGTTGCAGTTGACCATGACGGTCTCGTACCCGGCGTCGGCGAGCGCGAAGGAGGCGTGCACGCAGGAGTAGTCGAACTCGATGCCCTGGCCGATGCGGTTCGGGCCGGAGCCCAGGATGATCACGGCGGGCTTGGTGCGCGGGGCGACCTCGTTCTCCTCGTCGTAGGACGAGTAGAAGTACGGGGTCTTGGCGGCGAACTCGGCGGCGCAGGTGTCGACGGTCTTGAACACCGGGCGGATGCCGAGGGCGTGGCGCACCTCGCGGACGACGTCCGGCTTCAGGCCGCGGATCTCGCCGATCTGCTGGTCGGAGAAGCCGTGCCGCTTGGCGTGGCGCAGCAGCTCGGGGGTGAGCTCCTCGGCGTCGGCCAGCTCGGCGGCGATCTCGTCCAGCAGGAAGAGCTGGTCGACGAACCACGGGTCGATCTTGGTGGCCTCGAACACCTCCTCCGGGGTGGCGCCGGCCCGGACGGCGTCCATCACGGTGTTGATCCGGCCGTCGGTCGGCACGGCGGCCTTGACCAGCAGCTCCGCCTTGTCGCCGACGGGGCCGTTCCAGGAGAACTGGGAGCCCTTCTTCTCCAGCGAGCGCAGCGCCTTCTGCAGCGCCTCGGGGAAGTTGCGGCCCATGGCCATCGCCTCGCCGACCGACTTCATGGTGGTGGTCAGCGTCGCGTCGGCGCTCGGGAACTTCTCGAACGCGAACCGCGGCACCTTGACCACGACGTAGTCGAGCGTCGGCTCGAAGGAGGCCGGGGTCTGCTCGGTGATGTCGTTGGGGATCTCGTCCAGGGTGTAGCCGACGGCCAGCTTGGCGGCGATCTTGGCGATCGGGAAGCCGGTGGCCTTGGAGGCGAGCGCCGAGGAGCGGGAGACGCGCGGGTTCATCTCGATGACGATGACCCGGCCGTCCTCGGGGTCGACCGCGAACTGGATGTTGCAGCCGCCGGTGTCGACGCCGACCTCGCGGATGACGGCGATGCCGATGTCGCGCAGGATCTGGTACTCGCGGTCGGTGAGGGTCATCGCCGGGGCGACGGTGATCGAGTCACCGGTGTGCACGCCCATCGGGTCGAAGTTCTCGATGGAGCAGACGACCACGACGTTGTCGTTCTTGTCGCGCATCAGCTCCAGCTCGTACTCCTTCCAGCCGAGGATGGACTCCTCCAGGAGCACCTCGGTGGTCGGCGAGAGGGTCAGGCCCTGGCCGGCGATGCGGCGCAGGTCCTCCTCGTTGTGCGCGAAGCCGGAGCCGGCGCCGCCCATGGTGAAGGACGGGCGGACGACGACCGGGTATCCGCCCAGCGTGTCGACGCCGGCCAGCACCTCGTCCATGGTGTGGCAGATGACCGAGCGGGCGGACTCGCCGTGGCCGATCTTGGCGTTGACGGCCTCGACGACGCCCTTGAAGAGCTCGCGGTCCTCGCCCTTGTTGATCGCCTCGACGTCGGCGCCGATCAGCTCGACGCCGTACTTCTCCAGCGTGCCCGCCGAGTGCAGCGAGATCGCGGTGTTGAGCGCGGTCTGGCCGCCCAGGGTCGGCAGCAGCGCGTCGGGGCGCTCCTTGGCGATGATCTTCTCGACGAACTCCGGGGTGATCGGCTCGACGTACGTGGCGTCGGCGATCTCCGGGTCGGTCATGATCGTGGCCGGGTTGGAGTTCACCAGGATGACCCGCAGGCCCTCGGCCTTGAGGACCCGGCAGGCCTGCGTACCCGAGTAGTCGAACTCGGCGGCCTGGCCGATGACGATCGGGCCGGAGCCGATCACCAGGACGGACTTGATGTCAGTGCGCTTAGGCACGCTGGGCCTCCATGAGCTTCACGAAGCGGTCGAACAGGTAGGCGGCGTCGTGGGGACCGGCGGCCGCTTCGGGGTGGTACTGCACGCTGAAGGCGGGGACGTCGAGCGCCTGGAGGCCCTCGACGACGTCGTCGTTGAGGCAGACGTGGGAGACCTGGACCCGCCCGAAGGGGGTGTCGCTCACCTTGTCCAGCGGGGCGTCCACGGCGAAGCCGTGGTTGTGGGCGGTCACCTCGACCTTGCCGGTGGTGCGGTCCTGCACCGGCTGGTTGATGCCGCGGTGGCCGTACTTGAGCTTGTAGGTGCCGAAGCCCAGCGCGCGGCCGAGGATCTGGTTGCCGAAGCAGATCCCGAAGAACGGGGTCCTGCGCTCCAGCACGCCCTTCAGCACGGCGACCTGGTCGTCCGCGGTGGCCGGGTCGCCCGGGCCGTTGGAGAAGAAGACGCCGTCCGGCCGGACCGCGTAGATGTCCTCCAGGGTGGCGTTCGCCGGCAGCACGTGCACCTCGATGCCGCGCTCGGCCATCCGCTGCGGGGTCATCGCCTTGATGCCGAGGTCCAGCGCGGCGACGGTGAACTTCTTCTCACCGATCGCGGGCACCACGTACGCCTCGGTGGTGGCGACCTCGGCGGCCAGGTCGGCGCCCTTCATCTCGGGCGACTGCCGCACCCGGGCCAGCAGGGCGGCCTCGTCGGCCAGCGCCTCGCCGGAGAAGATGCCGCAGCGCATCGCGCCGCGCTCGCGCAGGTGGCGGGTCAGCGCGCGGGTGTCGATGCCGCTGATGCCGACGACGCCCTGGTTGACCAGTTCCTCGTCGAGCGGGCGGCGGGAGCGCCAGTTGGAGGCGACCCGGGCGGGGTCGCGCACCACGTAGCCGGCGACCCAGATCCGCCGGGACTCGTCGTCCTCGTCGTTCCAGCCGGTGTTGCCGATCTGCGGGGCGGTCATCGCGACCACCTGGCGGTGGTACGACGGGTCGGTGAGGGTCTCCTGGTAGCCGGACATGCCGGTGTTGAAGACCGCCTCGCCGAAGGTCTCGCCGATCGCGCCGTAGGCCTGGCCGCGGAACGTCCGGCCGTCCTCCAGGACGAGCACGGCAGGCACTCGTTCCCGCCGTTGGCGCTGCGTGGTGGGGGCAGGTGCGGTCATTGCGCGGCCTCTTCCGTCTTCGTCTTCGTACGTGTTGCGAGTTGGGCGACCGCCTCGACCCAGGCGGTGTGCTCGTCGGGGTGGTCGGCCCGGAAACCCGAGTCCAGCTCGATGGTGCCCGTGGGGGTCCCCTCGGCCGAAGGCTGGGGGAGGGTCCAGCTGACGACGAGCAGCCCGGAGGGGACGACCTTGCCGGCGATCCCGGAGTCGGTGCGGGCCCCGGTCAGGTGCGCGGCCGGGATCCAGAAGTCGACGTCCCCGGGGCGCTGCACCAGCAGGCCGTCCTCGCCGAGGGTGAGGTCGGCGCGGCTGCGGGTGCCCAGGCCGTGCGCGACGACCCGGTCGAGCCAGTTCCCGGCCGTGGTCGTGCCGTGGTACCGGCCGCTGGTCTCCAGGATGGTGCGCCCGGCGCGGGCCGGCACCGCCGGCAGCGGCGGGATGCCGGACTGGAGGGTCCGGCGCCAGTTCCAGCCCTGGCGCATCAGCCAGTAGACGAGGCCGATCACGATCAGCAGCCCGATCGTCCAGCCGATGTAGCCGGGCCAGTCGGTGACCTTGGCCTGCTCCTGGGCGAGCGTGGCGTGGTCCATCACTCCGTGCCGTCCTGCTCGACCAGGTCGCCGGCCAGGACGGTGGCGCGGCCGCGCAGGAAGGTGGCGTGCACTCGTCCGGGCAGGTCCAGGCCCTTGTAGGGGGTGTTGCGGCTGCGGGTGGCGAAGCTGTCCGGGTTCACGGCACCACGGTACGCGGGGTCGAAGAGCACCAGGTTGGCGGGCTCACCCACCGAGACCGGGCGGCCGTGGCCGGCGAGGCGGCCGATCCGGGCCGGGCGGTGCGACATCCGGTCGGCGACGCCCTCCCAGTTCAGCAGGCCGGTGTCCACCATGGTCTGCTGCACGACCGACAGCGCGGTCTCCAGGCCGACCATGCCCATCGCGGCCACGGCCCACTCGCAGTCCTTGTCCTCGGCCGGGTGCGGCGCGTGGTCGGTGGCGACGGCGTCGATGGTGCCGTCGGCCAGCGCCTCGCGCAGCGCCTGGACGTCGGCGGCGGTGCGCAGCGGCGGGTTGACCTTGTACACCGGGTCGTAGCTGCGGACCATCTCGTCGGTGAGCAGCAGGTGGTGCGGGGTCACCTCGGCGGTGACGTCCCAGCCCTTGGACTTGGCCCAGCGGACGATCTCGACCGAGCCGGCCGTGGAGAGGTGGCAGACGTGCAGCCGGGAGCCGACGTGCGCGGCGAGCAGCACGTCGCGGGCGATGATCGACTCCTCGGCGACGGCCGGCCAGCCCCCGAGCCCGAGCTCGCCGGAGACCTGGCCCTCGTTCATCTGGGCGCCCTCGGTCAGCCGCGGCTCCTGGGCGTGCTGGGCGACGACGCCGTCGAAGGCCTTGACGTACTCCAGGGCGCGGCGCATCAGCACCGCGTCGTCCACGCACTTGCCGTCGTCGGAGAAGACCCGGACGCCCGCGGCGGACTCGTGCATCGCGCCGAGCTCGGCGAGCTTCTTGCCCTCCAGGCCGACGGTGACGGCGCCGACCGGCTGCACGTCGCAGTAGCCGGACTCCTGACCGAGCCGCCAGACCTGCTCGACCACGCCGGCGGTGTCGGCGACCGGGGTGGTGTTGGCCATCGCGTGCACGGCGGTGAAGCCGCCCATCGCGGCGGCCCGGGTGCCGGTGAGCACGGTCTCGGCGTCCTCGCGGCCGGGCTCGCGCAGGTGGGTGTGCAGGTCGACCAGGCCGGGCAGGACGACCAGCGCGGTGGCGTCGATCTCGATGTCCGCCGCGGCCGTCAGGCCGGTGCCGATCTCCTTGATCACGCCGTCGGCGAGGAGGAGGTCCTGCGGGGCGCCGCCCAGGATGCTGGCGTTGCGGATCAGGTAGCTGGCCATGGTGCCGGTTCGCTCGCTGCGCTCGTTCACTGGGCGGTCTCCACGGAGTCGGTACGGGGGGCGTCGGTGAGGGTGGCTCCGCCGAGGAGCAGGTAGAGCACGGCCATCCGGATCGAGACGCCGTTGGCGACCTGCTCGATCGCGGTGCAGCGCGGCGAGTCGGCGACTTCGGCGGTGATCTCCATGCCGCGGACCATCGGGCCCGGGTGCATCACGATCGCGTGCTCGGGCAGCTGGGCCATCCGCCGGCCGTTCATGCCGTACCGGCGACTGTACTCGCGCTCGGTCGGGAAGAACGCGGCGTTCATCCGCTCGCGCTGCACCCGCAGCATCATCAGCGCGTCCGTCTTGGGGAGCACGCTGTCCAGGTCGTAGCTGATCTCGCAGGGCCAGTTCTCGACCCCGATCGGCAGCAGCGTCGGCGGGGCGACGAAGGTGACCTGCGCGCCGAGGGTGTTCAGCAGGTGGACATTGGAGCGGGCGACCCGGCTGTGCAGGACGTCGCCGACGATGGTCACCCGGCGCCCGGCCAGGTCGTTGCCGCCGCCCGGGTTGAGGTGGCGGCGCATGGTGAAGGCGTCGAGCAGCGCCTGGGTGGGGTGCTCGTGGGTGCCGTCACCGGCGTTGATCACACTGCCGTGCAGCCAGTCGGACTGGGCGAGGCGGGCCGGCGCGCCGGAGGCGTGGTGGCGGATGACCACCGCGTCGGCGCCCATCGCCTGGAGGGTCAGCGCGGTGTCCTTGAGGCTCTCGCCCTTGGAGACCGAGGAGCCCTTGGCGGAGAAGTTGATGACATCGGCCGAGAGGCGCTTCTCGGCGACCTCGAAGGAGGTCTTCGTGCGGGTGGAGTCCTCGAAGAAGAGGTTGACGACGGTGCGGCCGCGCAGCGTGGGCAGCTTCTTGACGGCCCGGCCGGAGAGCTGGGCGAGCTCCTCGGCGGTGTCCAGGATCAGCAGCGCGTCGTCGCGGCTGAGATCGGCGGCGGAGACGAGGTGGCGCTTCACGCGGTTTTACTCCGGGAGGTGTTCGGAAGGCTTGGGGGCCAGGGCCTGCGAGCTGCGGGCGGCGTAGTCGCGGTCGCCGACCAGCACGGCGTCCACGCCGTCGCTGTCGGACAGGCGCACCTGCACGGCCTCGCGCAGCGAGGTGGGGAGGTTCTTGCCCACGTAGTCGGCCCGGATCGGCAGCTCGCGGTGGCCCCGGTCGACCAGGACGGCGAGCTGGACGGCGCGCGGGCGGCCGATGTCGCTCAGGGCGTCGAGCGCGGCGCGGATGGTGCGGCCGGAGAAGAGCACGTCGTCGACCAGGATGACGAGCTTGCCGTCGATGCCGCCGGGCGGGATCTCGGTGTGCTCCAGGGCGCGGGCGGGCTTCAGCCGCAGGTCGTCCCGGTACATGGTGATGTCCAGGGTGCCCAGCGGGATCTCGCGCCCGGTGATCTGGGCCAGCCGGCCTTGCAGGCGGCGGGCGAGGTGGACGCCCCTGGTGTGGATGCCGAGCAGCACGACGTCCTCCGCGCCCTTGGCGCGCTCGACGATCTCGTGCGCTATCCGGGTGACGACCCGGGCGATGTCCGTGCCGTCCAGCACCTGGTGCGGCGGTCGCGGCGTGGTTTCGTGCGATGTGGTCATGCCGAAGCGGACCTCCTTCCCCGCCTCACTGGACGGGCCTTAAAGGATGTCGGGAAGGCCCCCGCCGACCGGGCGCGGGCTGCGGTCATCCTACCAGCGCGCCGGATCGCAAACAGACGGCCATCATTCCGCTTCCCGGGGTTAACGCCCCGGACGCGCCGACGATGCGGGCCATTCGCACGACTGCCCCATTCGGCTTGACGCATCTACCTTACTCTACGTAACCTCACAGTGAGTTACGAGACGGACGTCGGACCCACCGGTAACGACGTCGGCCAATCGCCCGTGACCCACCACTGAACGCGAAGCAATCTCGTCCGGGGAGATCAATGTCCAGCGACTACGCGAAGCAACTCGGAGGCAAGCTCCGAGCGATCCGCACTCAGCAGGGTCTCTCCCTGCACGGTGTCGAGGAGAAGTCCCAGGGGCGCTGGAAGGCAGTCGTCGTCGGCTCGTACGAGCGCGGCGACCGTGCGGTCACCGTGCAGCGGCTGGCCGAGCTGGCGGAGTTCTACGGCGTCCCGGTGCAGGAGCTGCTGCCCGGCGGAACTCCCGGCGGTGCGGCCGAGCCGCCGCCCCGCCTGGTGCTCGACCTGGAGAGACTGACCCAGGTCCCCTCCGAGAAGGCCGGCCCGCTCCAGCGCTACGCCGCGACCATCCAGAGCCAGCGCGGCGACTACAACGGCAAGGTGCTGTCGATCCGCCAGGACGACCTGCGCACCCTGGCCGTCATCTACGACCAGTCGCCGTCGATCCTCACCGAGCAGCTGATCTCCTGGGGCGTGCTCAACCCCGACGCGCGCCGCGCGGTGCGCGAGGAGGACGCGGGCTGAGGCCCGCCACCCGGCTCCGGTCGACGGATCCAGGCATGACCCAGCACGCGTTTTCCGCGTGCTGGCAAGCAGAAACGTCACGGCGCGGTTCCCCGGTTCGGGGGCCGCGCCGCGGCGTGTCCGCACACCGCCCCGGCGCGGCGGCGGCCTCAGCAGACCGTGCCCAGGCCGTAGCCGGGCTGCGCCACCACGCCGTCCAGCCGCACCGGCCGCTCGGCCGGCGCCCACTCCTGCCCGCCGCTGGACCAGGCCCAGGAGGCCGGCAGGTACTCCCCGCAGGTGGCGGCCGAGCCCTGCGAGCCGTGCAGCACCGCGACGCCCGGCAGCTCCAGGGCCAGCCCGGCGCAGAGCACCGCGCAGACCAGCTCCAGGTCCTCGTCGTTGATCCGGACCACGCCGTCCTCCCACTGGAGCACCCGCGCCGCGGCGCTCAGCCGCCCGCCGGGCGCGTCCACCCGGACCCGCAGCTCGTACACCCCGGCGCCCGCGCCCAGCAGCATCCGCCGGAACACCTCGCCGCCGCGCTGGTAGGCGGCGCGCACCCAGGTGGTGTGCTCCTCGTCGGGCGCCCCGGCGCCCCCGTACAGGCCCCCGTCGAGCAGCAGGTCGGCGTGGCAGAGCGTCAGGCCGTTCTCCCGGGCCCGCACCAGGCGCGGCACGAAGTCCCCGGCCAGTTCCTCGCCCTGATAGGCGAGCAGCTGGGCCTGGAGGGCCGGGTTGACCAGGTAGCGGTCGCGGGCGGCGGGCTCGGCCGGGTCCAGGCCGTGCAGCACGCAGAACTCCTCGAAGTCCTGCGGATGGAACATCCGGGCCCGGACGGTGTCGAACCGCTCCAGTGCCTCGGCCAGCAGGTCGGCGGTGTCGGCCAGGTAGCGCTCGTGGTCGGGGGCGTCGGAGATCCCCCAGGCGCGGGCCCGGGCGAAGTCCGCGGCGTTGGCCAGCACCCCGATGACGAAGGCCTGCTCGGCACCCGCGGCCCGCTGCGGCCGGTGCGGCGCCCGTACCGCGGGCCGTGAGCCGCCGGCGGTGCAGTCGGAGTTACGGCGGGCGCGACCCTTTTGACTCATCGGTGGCTCCTGGCTTCAGGGGGACGGTCGGCGGCTGGCGTGCCGCTGACCGTCTTCCTCCCCATCCGCGCGCGCCGCACACGTACGGCGTGTCACAGGAATGTAACCACCGGTAATGCGTGACTCTTTCCGGCCACCTTCCCGGCCGCCGCCCGGGCCGGCCCGCGGGCCGCGGTTCAGGCCGGCCGGGGCGCCCGGGCCAGCTGGCGGGACTGGGCGACCAGGCGGCCGGACTCGTCCCAGATCTCGGCGTCCTCCTCGAAGTAGCCGCCGGCCAGGTTGCGGGTCGCGTGGGTGACCCGCAGCCAGCCCGGGACCGGCCTGGCCCGCAGGTGGACGGTCAGCTCGATCGTCGGGGCCCAGCCCGGCATGCCGAGGTCGAAGGTGACCGGCGGCAGCGCGTCGGCGACCAGCAGGAGCAGCAGCGGGTCGGGCTCGCGGCCGTCGGCGAGCCGGAACCAACCCTGGATCCGTCCGTTGCCGGAGGGCTGCCCGAGCGCCCAGCCGACGGTGGCCGGGTCCAGCCGCAGGTCGAACCGCTCCAGCAGGGCGGCCTGGGCGATCAGCTCCTTGGGCGCCAGTTCCATGCCGATGCACTCGTTCGGCGGCGGGAGCTGCGGCGGCCGCGCGGTGGTGCGCACCTCGCCGTCGGCGGTCGCGAGGTCGCCGTGGCTGGCCACCACGCGCAGCCGTTCGACACCGCCCTGGCTGAGCGAGGCGGTCCCGGTGGACAGGCCGCGGCCGGTGCGCAGCACCTCGGTGCGGACGGTGGCCGGGCCGGGCCGGGAGGCGGACAGGTAGTAACCGCTGATCGACACCGGGTCCGGGTGGGTGCCGTGCTCCAGCGACAGCGCGTGTCCGGCGACGGCGAGCAGCAGCCCGCCGTTCACCCCGCCGCCGATCTGCCAGCCGGCGCCGAGCTCGGCCTCGTAGCGGCCGGCCTCCTCGGGGTGCCTGGTCAGGGCGATGCCCTGGTCGAACTCGCTGCGGGTCGCCGTGGTCATGTGGGGGGACCTGCCCTTCACGCGTGGTTCCGGACGTCAAGTTACTGATAAGTAGGCGCCAACCTTACGCCGCCCGGGTGAAACGCGAAACGGCCGCCGGAACCCTGTTCGGGTCCGGCGGCCGTCCACGAGGCTCCCTGTTACCGGCGGATGCCCGGCTTCAGCTCCAGGAAGCGGGCGAGCATGCCGTTGACGAAGGCCGGGGAGTCGTCCGTGGAGAACTCCTTGGCGATCTCGACGGCCTCGTCCAGGACGACGGCGTCCGGGACGCCGTCCTCCCAGATCAGCTCGTACGCACCGAGCCGCAGGACGTTGCGGTCCACGATCGGCATCCGGTCGAGGGTCCAGCCCACGGCGTACTGCTCGATCAGGTCGTCGATGCGACGGGCGTGCTGGACGTACCCCTCGATGAGCTCCATGGTGTACTCACCGACCTGCGGGGTGCCCTCGTCGGGCTTGGGCTCGCGGGCGCGGGCCACCCAGTCGGCGAGGACCTGCTGCGGGTCGACCCCGCGGTGGTCGGCCTCGAAGAGGATCTGGAAGGCCCTGGTACGGGCCTTGCTGCGTGCGGCCGACACGGACTTACTTCACCCGGCCGAGGTAGCTGCCGTCGCGGGTGTCGACCTTGACCTTCTCACCGGTGGTGATGAAGAGCGGGACCTGGATCTCGGCACCGGTCTCCAGGGTCGCCGGCTTGGTGCCACCGGTGGAGCGGTCGCCCTGGACGCCCGGCTCGGTGTTGGCGATGACCAGCTCGACCGAGGTCGGGAGCTCGATGTAGAGAACGGCGCCCTCGTTGGTGGCGACCAGGGCCTCGAAGCCCTCCAGCAGGTAGTCGGCGGCGTCGCCGACGACGGCCTTCTCGATGGTCACCTGGTCGTAGGTGTCCATGTCCATGAACACGAAGTTCTCGCCGTCCTTGTACGAGAACTGCATGCCGCGCTTGTCGACGTTGGCGGTCTCGACCTTGGTGCCGGCGTTGAAGGTCTTGTCGACGACCTTGCCCGTCAGGACCTCCTTGAGCTTGGTACGCACGAAGGCCGGGCCCTTGCCGGGCTTGACGTGCTGGAACTCGACGACGGACCAGAGCTTGCCGCCCTCCAGCTTGAGGACCATGCCGTTCTTGAGATCGTTCGTGGAAGCCACGGGCGCACTTACTCCTGTATAGCTGTCAAGGAACCAAGGGTTTGCGTCCTGCCGCCGACGGCCGTCGGGAGGCCGTGGTCACAGGGCGAGGAGCTCCTTGGTGGTGATGGTGAGCAGCTCGGGCCCGCCCTCTTCGAAGGGGCGCACGACGAGCGTGTCCTCGATCCGGACGCCGCCCTTGCCCGGGAGGTGGACCCCTGGGCCGACGGTGACCGGCACGCGGCTGTCCAGTTTACCCATGTCCGCCGGACCGAGGCGCGGCGCCTCCCGGATCTCCAGCCCGATGCCGTGGCCCACCGGGTGCGGAGAGGCCTCGGTGTGGCCGGCCGCCTCCAGGATCTGCCGGGCGGCCCGGTCGGGTACGCACTGCTCCACCCCTGGTCCGAGCGCCTCCCGCCCGGCCCGCTGGGCCCGGAAGACCAGCCGGTGCAGCTCCACCTGCCAGGGCGCGGGAGCGGCCCCGATCACGAAGGTGCGGGCGGTGGAGACGCCGTAGCCGCGGTACTGGGCGCCCATCACCACGGTCAGGAAGTCGCCCTCCTCCACCCGGCGGTCGGTCGGCTGGTGGGCGGCCTGGCCGGAGTGGCTCCCGGTGCCGACCGAGACCGGGAAGGCGGCCCGGTCGGCGCCGTGGTCGATCATCCGGCGCTCCAGCTCCATCGCCAGGTGCCGCTCGGTGCGGCCGACCAGGATCGACTCCAGCAGCTCGCCGAGCGCCTGGTCGGCGATCTCGGCCGCGATCCGCAGGTCTGCGATCTCGTGCTCGTCCTTGACCACCCGCAGCCGCTCGACCATCCGGCCGAGGTCCGCCAGCCGTGCCCCCTCGGCCCGGTCCGCCACCGCCCGGTGCCGCGTGACGGTCAGGTCGTGCTCCTCCACCACCAGGCCCGACACCCCGGACCGGGCGGCGACGGCCGCGGCGGCCAGCGCGGTGTCCGACCCGGCCGCCACCGGCAGCCGGGTGACGTCCGGGGCGATCAGGTGCTCCCCGGTGTCGTCCGGCGGCAGGTCGTCCGGCAGCGCGAGCAGGGCCCGCTCCCTCGTCAGCAGCAGGGTCGCCCCGCAGGGCGCGCAGCCGGTCAGGTACCGCACGTTCGCCGCGCGGGTGATCAGCGCCGCGTCGGCCCCGGCCGCACCGCAGTGCTCCCTCACCCGCTCCCGCCGCCCCGCGTACGCATCCGCCATGCGTCGAGCCTACGAACCCCCGGCCCGAACCGCCCGCCGAGCACCCCCGCCAGAACCCCCGGTGCTCCTTGCGCGCCCCCGCGCGACCCCTCGATCCGGCCAAAACGGCCGGGGGTGCCTCAGGACTCCCCGGTGGGCGTCCAGCGCTTCTCCACCCGGGCGAGCTTCCAGTACCCGATCGCGATCGCCCAGACCACCACGAACAGCCCGGCGATCGCGTAGCCGACGTTGTCCAGGGAGATGTCCGCGATGAACCCGGTGACCGGGTCGGTCAGGTCGAGCTTCTCGTGCAGCACCCCGACCAGCTCGATGGTGCCGATGATGAACGCCACCGCGATCGACAGCCCTGTGATGGTCAGGTTGTAGTACACCTTCCGCACCGGGTTGGCGAAGGCCCACTGGTACGCGAAGTTCATGAACGTCCCGTCCAGGGTGTCGAACAGGCTCATCCCGGCCGCGAACAGCAGCGGCAGGCAGACGATCGCGTACCAGGGCAGTCCCGAGGCCGCCCCCGAACCGGCCATCACCATCAGGGTGACCTCGGTCGCGGTGTCGAAGCCCAGGCCCAGCACCATGCCCACCGGGAACATCTGCCCCGGCCGGGTGATCGAGCGGGTCGCCCGGTTCAGCACCCGGGCCATGAAGCCGCGCGAGTCGAGGTGCGCCTCCAACTCCTTCTCGTCGAACTGCCCGGCCCGCATCGCCCGGAACACCTTGACGATGCCGAGCAGCGCCGCCAGGTTGAGCGCGCCGATCAGGTAGAGGAAGACGCCGGAGGTGGTCGTCCCGACCACGCCGAGCCACTTGTGGGTGGTCGACTCGTCGTCCATCAGGGTGTTCGCCAGCTGCGCCCCGCCCGCCACCAGGGCGGCCATCAGCACCACCATCGAGGAGTGCCCGAGGGCGAACCAGAAACCCACCGAGACCGGCCGCTTCCCGTCCGCCATCAGCTTGCGGGTGGTGTTGTCGATCACCGCGATGTGGTCGGCGTCGAAGGCGTGCCGCATGCCGAGGGTGTAGGCGGTGATGCCCAGGCCCACCCCGAAGACCTGGGTGCCGACCGCGTACCGCTCGGGCGCGACCAGGAAGATCAGGGTGCCGAAGGCCACCACGTGCAGGGCCAGGATCACCCCCATCAGCCCGGCCGTACGGACGGTGTCCTCCCGCCGCCACGCGAACGCGGGCAGCACGGAGGGGGCCGGCTTCGCCCCGGCGGAAGAGAATTCGGGCAGGGTCATCTGCGGATCACGCTCCAGCACCTCGTGGAATACCTCGTGAGATGCCGTGGCCGGTCTCCTGGCTTACGGGAAGCCCGTACCCGCCTTCCCAGGCGCGCGAGGCGCCCAGTGGCTCGATGGGTACGGACGGCGTTCCTCCGCGGACGGAGGGACGACCCGATCACAGTGGCGAGGGCCGCTCCGGGCTGGGACCCCTGAAGGTCCGTCACCGGAATTCCCGAGCACCACGGCGGGCTACACCGTAGGGGCCGGGCCCGACCCGTGCAAGGCCGGGCCCCTGCGCGGGTGGCCAGGATCACAGGGCCCGCGGCCGCACCACGGGGCCGGGCCGGCCGACACCCGGACCGGCCGGATCCCGCCGAGGGCGCGCCACCGCCGGACCGGATGAGTACGATCATGACGTGCCGTCCCACCCCCACGTCTGGCCCGCCGACCGCTGGAACACCCGGCCGGTCAGGGCCCGCGTGCTGGCGGTCGCCCGCACCCTCACCTCGGCCACCCGGGTCCTGGACGTCCTCACCCTGCTGAGCCCCGACGGCATCGAGCGCTACTTCACCGTCAACCCCGGCTCCGCCTTCGCCGACCGCGCCCTGGACGAGTACCTGCGCGGCCTGCCCGGTTTCACCGTGCTGGACTGGGAGGACGCCGTCCGCCGCCGCTTCGACCTGGCCGTCGCCTGCGCCGTCCACTCCTCCATGCACCGCCTGGACGCCCGCCTCGTCGTCCTCCCGCACGGCGCCGGCTACAACCGCCTGGTCACCGAGTCCACCGGCGACACGGTCAGCGCCGCCGGCCTGTCCCGGAACGAACTCACCCACCGCGGGCGGGTGTTCGTGGACGTCCTCGGCCTCTCCCACCCCGAGCAACTGGACCGGCTGCGGGTCTCCTGCCCCGAGGCCCTGGACGTCGCCCGGGTCGTCGGCGACCCGTGCTTCGACCGGATGCTCGCCAGCCGGCGCTCCCGGGACGGCTACCGCGCCGCACTCGGCGCCGTCGACGGACGGCGGCTCGTCGTCGTCAACTCCACCTGGAGCGAACACTCGTCGTTCGGCCGCCGCCCCGACCTCCCCCAGCGGCTGGTCCGCCGGCTGCCCGCCGACGAGTACACCGTCGCCGTCGTGCTGCACCCCAACATCTGGAGCCGGCACGACCCCGAGGCCCTGCTCGACGGCGCCCGCCGGATGGGCCTGCGCCTGATCCCGCCCCAGCAGGGCTGGCAGACCGCCCTCGTCGCCGCCGACCTGCTGATCGGCGACCACGGATCGGTGTCCTTCTACGGCGCCGCCCTGGAACGCCCCACCGTGCTCGTCGCCACCGGCTCCGGCGAACTCGACCCGCACTCCCCCAGCTACGCCTTCGGCCAGGCCGCGCCCGCCCTCGACCCCGACGGGGACCTCGCCGCCCAGGTCGAACAGGCCCTCACCCAGGACCCGGCCGCCCTGCGCGGGATCACCGACGGCTCGCTCGCCCACCGCGGCGAGTCCGCCCGGCTGCTGCGCCCGCTGCTCTACTCCTTCCTGGACCGGCTGGACGAACCCGCGGACGAACCGGCCCTGCCGCCCTACCCCACGCCCGCGCCGCACCCCGGAACAGCCGAACGGCCCACCGCGTACGACGTCGAGGGCAAGAGCGAGGGGACGGAGGTGAGCCTGCGGCGCTACCCCTTCGACCCCGGCGACCACACCCCGCGCGGCTTCCACGCCCTGACCGACGACCACCCCGGAGACGCCCTGCGCTACACCGCCGAGGTCCTCGCCCGGACCGAGGTCCACGCCGAACTCCCCGCCACCCGCTGGCTCACCGACGCCGCCACCGAACTCCCCGGCCTCGCCGTCGCGGTGGCCGCCCTCGGCCCGGCCCGCCACCTGCTGCGGCTGCGCGGCGGCCTGCTCCTGGAGGCCCGCGCCGAACCGGACTGGGAGCACCCCGACCCCGGCGTCGACCCGCTGCTGCTCGGCGCCGCCGTGTCCTGCTGGCTCACCGACGGCGGCGACCCGGCCGGCCTCCCCGAGCACGGTCTCACCATCCGCACCGGCGAGCACCGCACCCGGGTGTCGTTCCGCACCGGGCCGTGACCAGGCCCTGTCCGGCCGATCTTGCCGGGCCGATCCGCCAAGATCGACCGGACAGGACCTAACCCACGATCTCCCGCAGCCGGGCACGGCTGCGCTCCGCCGACTCCGCGTCGCCCCGCTCCTCGGCGAGGGTGACGAGCAGGGTGTGGGCCTGCGCCTCCTTCGCCGGGTAGCCGCGCTCCTCGGCCCGCCGGGCACAGTCCTCGGCCTGGGCGACGGCGAGATCGAGCTGCCCGAGCGCCCGATGGGCCCGGGCGCGCACCAGCGGCAGCTTCATCGACATGTCGTCGTCCCGGGTCCGCTCCGCCCGGGCGCCGGCCTCGGCCAGCAGGACCAGCGCTTCCTCCGGACGCCCGTCGGCGATCAACGCCTGTGCCAGGTTGTAGCTCTGGACGATCTCGCCGTGCCCGTCACCACGGTTCGCCTCCAGGGCCAGGGTGAACCGCTCCACCGCGTCGGCCGGGCGTCCGTCGGCCAGGCAGAGCAGGCCGTCCGTCTCGTAGAGCACCCCGACCACCTGACGGTCCGTCACCAGCGGCACCT
Source organism: Kitasatospora sp. NPDC056651 (assembly GCF_042792155.1). NCBI lineage: Bacteria > Bacillati > Actinomycetota > Actinomycetes > Kitasatosporales > Streptomycetaceae > Kitasatospora > Kitasatospora sp. NPDC056651. The sequence continues at coordinate 25,906 of NZ_JBHTWX010000025.1, forward strand.
GCTCGGTGGCCAGCGCCAACTGCTCGGCGGCGAGCCGGTACTCCTCGCGCTCGTGGTGGGCGCGGGCCAGCTGGTTGCGCATCCGGACCACGGCGTCCGGCCGGTTGTCCCACTGGGCCGACTCGATGCCCAGCCGGTGGGTCGCGATCCAGTCCTGGTAGAGCTTCCGGCCCTGGTAGAGCAGCCAGAGCGACTCGCAGAGCCGCCACACCTCACCGTGCCAGCCCCGCTCGGCCGCTTCCTCCACGACGGCGCGGAAGTCGGCCCGCTCCGCGTAGAGCCATTCCAGGGCCGCGCTCCCGGAGGCGAAGCCGGGCAGCTCGTCACCGCTCGGAGCCTGCACGCGGAGCCTGCGCTCGGACATCACCCGGTCGGCGAGCGAAGCCCGGCCCCGGTAGTACGCCACGACACCGGCGAGGAGTTCCGTGCGGTCGGGCAGGTCCCGCGCCCGGCCGAAGGCGTGCAGCCGCACCACGTCGTGCGCCCGGAAGCGGTCCTCGCGGTCGCCGTCCCGCACCTCGTCCAGCAGGTGGACGCCCCGCAGCTCCTTGATCGCCCGCTCGGGCCGCCGCACGCCGACCGCACGCGCCAGTTCGGCGGACACGAACGGGCCGGGGTGCACGCCGATCAGGTGGTAGAGCGCCCGCCCCTCGTCGGTCAGCCGCTCGTAGACGAGGTCGTACGTCGCGCCGAGATCGCTCTCCTCCTCCAGCATCGCCAACCTGCCCTCCCGGTCGTGCAGTTCGGCCACCACCCGGTCGACCGGCAGGCCGTCACGGTCCAGCAGCTGGCTGCCGACCGCGTTCAGCGCGAGCGGCAACCCGCCGCACAGCTCGACCAGTTCGGCCAGCTCCCCGTCACTGCCCCGCCCGGAGCCCACCCAGCCGCGCACCAACTCGGCGCCCGCCGTGGCGCTCAGCGGTCCGAGCTGCCGGACCTCCGCGCCGTCCGTCCGCAGCGCGGGCAACCGCCGACGGCTCGCGACCACCACCAGACCGCTGGACGGGAGCAGCGCGCGGACCTCGGCGGCGTGCTCGACGTTGTCGAGGAAGAACAGGCACCGACGCTCGGCGGTGGCGGTGCGGAACGCCGTGAAACGCTCGGCCTCCATGGCCGGGGGCTCGGTGCCGAGGGCGCGCAGGAAGCCGGCCAGCAGCTCGGGGAGGTCCACCCCGCCCTGGTGCCGGTAGGCCCTCAGGTCGGCGTAGAGGTCCCCGCCGGGAAAGTGCTCCCGGTGCTCCTCGGCGAACCTGACGATCAGCTCGGTCTTCCCGACACCTCCCAGGCCGGTGAACACCACGAGCCCGAGCCCGCCCGTCCGGACCCGGTCCAAGGCCCCGGTCAGCGCGGCGAGTTCCGGCTCGCGGTTGACGAAGAGTCCGTGCGCCGAGCGGATCTGACGCGGTCTCGGCGGCTGCGTCCGCTCGTGGATGTGCAGCGAGCCGATGCTCTCGGCCTGCACCACGTGGCCGCCCACCGTGGCGCCCGACACGGTGTTGACCACCTCGCGCCGATCCATCCGCTGCTCCCTCCGGCCGGTCGGCCCCAGCCTACGGGCTGGGCGACCGGCCCGAGGGGCACTCCGCGTCACCGGGGGGTGATCTCGCCCATCTCCGCCCAGCCGTCCATGCCGGGGATCTCGGTCGAGACGATCCGCGGCTTGGCGGACACGGCGTACGAGAGGTCCTCCATGGCCTTGACGAAGTGCGCGGACTCCACGTGCGCCTTGCCCGCGTCGCCGTCGCGGAACGCCTCGACCAGGACGAACTCGTGCGGGTCCTCGACGCTGCGGGACCACTCGAAGAAGAGGTTGCCCGGCTCGTCGCGGGTGGCCCGGGTGAACTCGTCGACCAGGTCGAGCCAGCCGTCGACCCGCTCGGGGCGGACCGGGAACTTGACGGTGATGAAGATCATGGGGGGTTCCTTCCGTTCCACGTGGGCACCGGCCGACCGGTCGGCACCGGATCTATCGTCGCAGGTCAGAAGGGACATCCCGGACACGGGGGGCGCGGCGCGGTCAGGCCGCCTGGCAGCCCGGGCACCAGAACAGGTTGCGGGCGGCGTGCTCCTCCGTCCGCACGTCGGTGCCGCAGACCAGGCAGGGCATGGCGGCCCGCCGGTAGACGTACACCTCGCCGCCGTGGTCGTCCACGCGGGGCGGACGACCCATCGCCTCGGGGGTGTGCTCGGGGCGGACGGTGTCGATCCGGCCCGCGGTGACGCCCTCGCGCATCAGGGCGACCAGGTCGGCCCAGATCGCGTCCCACTCGGGGCGGGTGAGCTCGCGCCCGGCCCGGTGCGGGTCGATGCCGTGGCGGAACAGCACCTCGGCCCGGTAGACGTTGCCCACCCCGGCCAGCACCTTCTGGTCCATCAGCAGCGCCGCGACCGTCGTCCGGCTGCCCGATATCCGCCGCCAGGCGGCCTCCGGGTCGGCGTCGGCGCGCAGCGGATCGGGGCCCAGGCGGGCGGCGACGGCGGCCTTCTGCTCCTCGGTGACGAGCGCGCAGGTGTTGGGACCGCGCAGGTCGGCGTAGCCGTCCTCGTTCTCCAGCCGCAGCCGGACCAGCCCGACCGGCTCGGGCGCCGGGCCGGCGGCGAAGGTGAACCCGCCGTACAGACCGAGGTGGACGTGCACCCAGGCACCCTCCTCGAAGCCGAGGAAGAGGTGCTTGCCGGTGGCCTCCGCGCCGGTGAGCAGCTGCCCGTCGATCACCTTGGCCTCGTCGGCGAACCGGCCCTGCGGGCTGGAGACCCGGACCGGGCGGCCGCCGAAGGCGTTCCGGTTCTCGATGGCGAGGCGGTGGATGATGTGGCCTTCCGGCACGGGCGTCGGCTCCTCCGGGCGCTGCGACAGGACCCGTCCATCATCGCAGCCGGCGCCGACAGTCCCGGGGCGGTGCCGGTCAGCGGACCGGGACGCCCATCAGCCGGGCCAGGATGACCCGGTCCAGCTCGGCGGCCGTCCCGGCGACGTCCAGGGAGGAGTTGTCGATGATCGGCAGCCCGGAGTTGTACCAGCCGGCCATCCGGCCGTGGATGCGGGCCACCTCCTCGTCACCGAGGCGGCGGGTCCCGCCGCGCCGGGCGTTGCGGCGCAGCACCGAGTCCAGGCTGGGCAGCAGCACCACGGGGATCATGCCGGGGCCGATGTGCCGCTTCCAGCCGCCGAGGCCGATCGCCGGGCGGTCCGGGAAGACGGCGTCGTCGATGATGCAGGAGATGCCGTTGGCCAGGTAGTTGCGGCAGGCGAAGCCGCAGGTGCGGCGGGCCAGCCGGTACTGCGCCTCGGAGGCGTTGTTCCAGCCGGACTGGGGGTTGGCGAAGCCGGCCTGCACCCACTCACGGACGTCGTCCAGGCTGATGTGCGCGGTCGGCGTGGGCCGCCGCTCGGCCCAGTGGCGGGCGACGGTGGTCTTGCCTGCCCCGGCCGGACCGATCAGCAGGACGGCGATCGGCCCGGTGGGCGCGTGCGGCTGCGGCGGGTGGGCCGGCAGCTGGACGGGTGCGCCGGAGGGCAGGACGAAGTGCCCGGTGCCACCGGCGGGCAGCGGCGCGCCCGGCACCGGCGCGGACACGGGAGCCGGCGTGGGTACGGCAGCGGGCGCCGGGGCAGTCGCGGGCGCCGTTCGGGCGGTGGGAGCCGGAGCCTGAGCCGGACGCTCGGTGGGCCCGGTGGGCCCGGTGGTGGCCGCAACGGCGGGAGCCGGCCGGACCGGCGGGGAAGGAGGGGAGACCGGCGCTCCCGAAGACGTCCCCCGCGCTCCGCCCCCCGGCGGCACCGGCGGGGCGACAGGACGCGGCGGGACCTGCCCGCCTCCGGCGTACTGCGCCACGGCACCCACCTCCCGACACCTCTCAGCCGGGACACTACACGCAGGCCCGGCGGCGGGCACAGTCCGCCGCCGGGCCCGTACCCGCGCCCTCAGCGCGTGGTGAGCTGCTCGGCCAGCGCGCGCAGCGCCAGCTCGTAGGAGCCGAGTCCGAAGCCGGCGATGGTGCCGGAGGCGACCGCGGCGATCACGGAATTGTGCCGGAAGGTCTCCCGGGCGTACGGGTTGGAGATGTGCACCTCGATCAGCGGCGCGGTGCGCTGGGCCGCCGCGTCCCGCATCGCGTACGAGTAGTGCGTGAACGCGCCGGGGTTGATCACCACCGACACCTTCGCGTCGGCCGCCTCGTGCAGCCACTCCACCATCCGCTGCTCGGAGTTGGTCTCGTGCACCTCGACCTCGAAGCCCAGCTCCCGGCCCAGCGCGGTGCAGCGCTCGACCAGTCCGGCGTACGAGGTGGCGCCGTAGACGTCCGGCTCACGGCTGCCCAGCCGGCCCAGGTTGGGGCCGTTGAGCACCATCACCCGGGTCACGCCGAGACCTCCGCGTACGCGGCGACCAGCAGCGACGGGTCCGGGCCCTCCAGGACCGAGGTCTTGCCCAGACCGTCCAGCACGATGAAGCGCAGCAGGTCGCCGCGCGACTTCTTGTCGATCTTCATCGCGTCCAGCAGCTTCGGCCAGGCGTCCGCCCGGTAGCTCAGCGGCAGGCCGACCGAGGCCAGCACGGTACGGTGCCGGTCAGCCGTCGCGTCGTCCAACCGCCCGGCCAGGCGGCCGAGTTCGGCGGCGAAGAGCATGCCGATGGAGATCGCGGCACCGTGCCGCCACTTGTACCGCTCGTTGCGCTCGATGGCGTGGCCGAGGGTGTGGCCGTAGTTGAGGATCTCGCGCTGCCCGGATTCCTTGAGGTCCCCGGAGACGACGTCCGCCTTGACCTGGATGGCCCGGCGGATCAGCTCCACGGTGTTCGGGCCGGCCGGCGTCTTCGCGCCCTCCGGGTCGGCCTCGATCAGGTCGAGGATCGCCGGGTCGGCGATGAAGCCGCACTTGATGACCTCGGCCAGGCCGGAGACGTAGTCGTGCTTGGGCACGGTCTCCAGGGTGCCGAGGTCGGCCAGCACGCCCACCGGCGGGTGGAAGGCGCCGACCATGTTCTTGCCCTCGGCGATGTTGATGCCGGTCTTGCCGCCGACCGCCGCGTCGACCATGCCGAGCAGCGTGGTGGGCATGGAGACCCAGCGCACCCCGCGCAGCCAGGTGGCGGCGACGAAGCCGGCCAGGTCGGTGGTGGCGCCGCCGCCGAGGCCGACGATGACGTCGCTGCGGGTGAAGCCGGTCTGTCCGAGCACCGACCAGCAGTACGCGGCGACCTCGGCGCTCTTGGCCTCCTCGGCATTGGGCACCTGGAGCGCGATGGCCTCGTAGCCCTCGCCGACCAGGTCCTCGCGGATCGCGTCGGCGGTGGCGGCCAGCGCCTCCGGGTGGATGATCGCGACCCGCTTGGCCTGGGCGCCGATCAGCGGCGCCAGCTCGCCGAGCAGCTGGTGCCCGATCAGCACGTCGTACGGGTCGTGGCCGGCGCTGCCGCCGACGTGGATCCTGACGGTGGTGTCACTCATGGGGGGTCTTCAGCTCCAGTGCTTCCAGTACGGCGTCCGCGACCTGCTCGGGGGTGCGGTCTGCGGTGTCGACCACGGCGGTGGCCACCTCCAGGTAGAGGGGGCGGCGGGCCTCCATCAGCTCGCGCCAGCGGGCCCGCGGATTGACGGCCAGCAGCGGGCGGGGGGCGTCCAGCCCGACCCGCTTGACCGCGTCGCCGAGCGGGACCTCCAGGAAGACCACCGGCAGCTCGCGCAGCAGCTCGCGGGTGGCCTCGGCCATCACCGCGCCGCCGCCGAGCGCCAGCACTCCGCCGTGTCCCTCGGCGGCCGCGCGCACCGCGCGGACCTCCAGTTCGCGGAAGTGCGGCTCGCCCTCGTCGATGAAGATCTCCGGGATCGGCTTGCCGGCCGTCGCCTCGATGTCGGCGTCGGTGTCCCGGAAGCCGACGCCCAGGCGCTCGGCCAGGGCCCGCCCGACGGTGGACTTGCCACTGCCGGGCGGGCCGACCAGCACCACGACGGGGCTCGTCATCGGATGATCAGGTTGTCGAGGTAGCCCTGCACGTTGCGACGGGTCTCGGAGACGTTGTCACCGCCGAACTTCTCGCTCACCGCGTCGGCCAGCACCAGCGCCACCATCGCCTCGGCGACGATGCCGGCGGCCGGCACCGCGCAGACGTCCGAACGCTGGTGGTGCGCCTTGGCCGGCTCGCCGGTGCGCACGTCCAGGGTCTGCAAGGCCCGCGGCACGGTGGCGATCGGCTTCATCGCGGCGCGCACCCGCAGCACCTCGCCGGTGGTCAGGCCGCCCTCGGTGCCGCCGGAGCGGCCGGAGGTGCGCTTGACGCCCTCGGCGGTCGGGACGATCTCGTCGTGCGCCTTGGAGCCCGGCACCCGGGCCAGCTCGAAGCCGTCGCCGACCTCGACGCCCTTGATCGCCTGGATGCCCATCAGCGCGGCGGCCAGCCGGGCGTCCAGCCGGCGGTCCCAGTGCACGTGCGAGCCGAGGCCCACCGGCACCCCGTACGCCAGCACCTCGACCACGCCGCCGAGGGTGTCGCCGTCCTTGTGGGCCTGGTCGATCTCGGCGACCATCGCCTTCGAGGCGTCGGCGTCCAGGCAGCGCACCGGGTCCTCGTCCAGCCGGGCCTCGTCGGAGGGCAGCGGCAGCACACCGGCGGGCGCCTTGGCGGCGGCCAGCTCGACCACGTGGCTGACGATCTCGATCCCGGCCACCTCACGGAGGTACGCGCGGGCGACGGCGCCGAGCGCGACCCGGGCGGCCGTCTCACGGGCGCTGGCGCGCTCCAGGATCGGCCGGGCCTCGTCGATCGAGTACTTCTGCATGCCGGCCAGGTCGGCGTGGCCGGGCCGGGGGCGGGTGAGCGCCTCGTTGCGGGCCAGGCCCGCCAGCACCTCGGGGTCGACCGGGTCGGCCGACATGACCTGCTCCCACTTCGGCCACTCGGTGTTGCCGACCATGATCGCGACCGGGCTGCCCATGGTGAGGCCGTGCCGGACGCCGCCGAGGAAGGTCACCTCGTCCTGCTCGAACTTCATCCGCGCCCCGCGGCCGTAACCGAGCCGGCGGCGCGCCAGCGCGTCGGCCACCACGTCGGTGGTGACCGGTACACCGGCGGGCAGGCCTTCCAGCGTCGCGACGAGTGCGGGGCCGTGCGACTCCCCCGCCGTGAGCCAGCGCAACGTACCCAACGGAGCTCCTTCATCAGCGGACCGGACCTCGGCACCGCCGGGGCCCGCCCTGGCGTGCCTTCTGTCCGAATCCTTTCATGCCCCGGCCACCCCCGGTGGCACAGTCCGGGTGACGGACGGCTACGGGCCACGATCCGACCCGACTCTGTCAGGAAGGAGGCCCGGCCTCAGCGACCGGACTCGGCGACCGGACCCGGCGCCCAGGCTCAGCGCCCGGACTCAGCGCCCGGCGAGCGCCTTCTCCCCCGCCTCGCGCATCGCCGCCAGCGGCCCGGGCGTCTGCCCGGTGAAGGCCTCGCTCTGCAGCACCGCCTGGTGCACCAGCAGGTCCAGCCCGCCGAGGACGGTCGCCCCGCGCCCGGCGCAGGCGGCGGCCAGCGCCGTCGGCCAGGGGTGGTACAGCACGTCGAACAGCGCGCCCGGCTCGGCGGGCAGCGCGTCGGCGAAGGCGTCGGTCGCGCCGACCGGCGTGGTGGAGACGGTCAGCGGCCGGGCCAGCGCCTCGGCCCCGCGCTCCCAGTCGGCGGTGCGGACGGCCACGCCCAGCCGCTCGCCCAGCCCGGCCATCTCCCGGGCCCGCTCGGCGCTGCGCACGTAGACCGTCACCTCGCCGGTGCAGACCTGGGCGAGCGCGGCCAGCGCCGAGGAGGCGGTGGCCCCGGCGCCCAGCACGGCCGCCTCGGGCACCTCGGTGATCCCGCGCTCGCGCAGCGCGTTGACCAGCCCGGGGACGTCGGTGTTGTCCCCGGTGCGCCGGCCGTCGGCGGTGAACACCACGGTGTTCACCGCGTCCACCGCCCGGGCCGTCGCGCTGACCTCGTCCAGCAGCGGGATGACCGCCCGCTTCAGCGGCATGGTGAGCGACAGCCCGCCCCACTCGGCCTCGTCCAGGCCGGCGACGAACCCGGGCAGCCCGGCCTCGTCCACCTCGAAGCGGTCGTAGCGCCAGCCGTCCAGCCCGAGCGCCGCGAAGGCGGCCCGGTGCAGGTCCGGCGAGAGCGAGTGGGCGATCGGCGAGCCGAGTACGGCCGCCCGGTGCTTGCTGGTCAACGCTGCCTCTCCGAGGACTGCCGGACCGTCGTCCGGCCGTGGCTACTTCTTGGTGGTGCAGTGGCCCCGCGCCTCGTCGAAGCCCTGCCCGGCGGCCTGGCAGTACTCCTTGACGTTGGCGTAGTGCTCCTTGCTCGTCTCCGCGAACCGGGTCTCGGTCGGGGACATCGCGATGAAGTACAGCCACTTCCCGTCCGCCGGGTGCAGCACCGCGCTGAGCGCGTCGTCACCGGGGTTGGAGATCGGCCCGGGCGGCAGGCCCTGGTTGATGTAGGTGTTGTACTTGTTGGACGCGTCGTCCATGTCCTTCTTGTCGAGGTCCTTGCGGTTCAGCGAGTACTGGAGCGTGGTGTCCATGCCGAGCCGGTGGTTGATCTCGCCGCCGGCGGCCAGCCGGTTCTGGATGGTCTTGGCCATCTTGGCGAAGTCCGCCGGGTTGTTGCCCTCGCGCTGGAGGATGCTCGCCTCGATGAGCACCTCGTACCCGTTCTTCAGGCCCACCGAGGCGGCCTGGGAGTCCAGGTTGGCGTACTTCTCGGTGGCGTTCTTCACCATCTGCTTGAGCAGGTCCTCGGGCTTCATGCCCTCGGCGATGTTGTAGCGGGTCGGCCAGAGGAAGCCCTCGATGTTGCCGTTCGCGTAGGCCGGCAGGCCGAGGTTGGCGGCCTGGGCCTGGGCGACGCCCGCCGTGGTGCCCTTCTCCAGCTTCAGCTTGCCGTCGATCATGGTGTAGATCTCGGCGGAGTTCTTGCCCTCCGGGACCACGATCGCCGCGCCGCCGGCCTGGGCGAGCAACTCCTTGAGCGCCTCGGCGGCCGGCATCTCCTTCTTCAGCTCGTAGTAGCCGTACTGGATGGCGCCGCACTTGGGTTCGGCCTTGCAGGCCTCGTTGAACGCGTCGACGCTCTTGACCACGCCGGCGTTCTTCAGCGCCAGGCCGATCTGCCCCCCGACCGCGCCCTTCTTGACCTCGACCTGGACGGAGCCGGTGCCCCCGCCGGTGAAGTCCGGCGCCGGGCCGAAGTGCTTCTGGTAGAAGTCGTAGCCCCACCAGCCGGCCCCGCCCACGGCGCCGAGCAGCACCACCGAGGCCAGCAGGCAGGCGCCGCCGTTGCGGCGGCCCGACTTCTTGCCCTTCTCCTTGCGCTTCTTCTGCGCCTCGCGGGAGTCGTCCCGGTCCCCGAGGAAGCCGGCCTCCTCGGCCCCGGGCTGCTCGTCGAGGTACCCGGCGTCCGGGTGGCGGCCGTCCTCGTGGCCGTCCCACCCGTCCGTCCCGGCCTCGTGGGCACCGCCCACCGGGTCGGCGCCGGCCTCCAGTGCGGCGGCCTCGGCCTCCCAGTCGATCCCGTCCGGGCCGGGGCCGCCGGCCGGAGCGGGCGCCGGGGCCGGCTGCTGCCGCGCGGCCTGCTGCTGGGGCACCGGCTGCTGGGCGTGCTGCGGCTGGACCTGCTGTTGCTGCTGGGCGCCGGGGAAGCCCTGCTGCGGGTAACCCTGCTGCTGCGGCTGCTGCTGCCCGTACCCCTGCTGCACCTGCTGCGGGAACCCCTGCTGGGGATAGCCCTGCTGCTGGACGAACCCCTGCTGACCGCCCGGGTAACCCTGCTGCTGCATCATCTGCTGCTGGGGCTGCGGCTGCTGCTGGTAGCCCTGCTGCGCCATCTGCTGCTGCTGTTGCTGCGCGTACCCCTGCTGCACGTCCCCGTACGGCTGCTGGCCCTGCTGCGGGTACTGCTGCTGCCACTGGCCGTCCTGCTGGCCGGGGACCGGCTGCCGGCCGTCGTGCCCGGGATCACCGGGGTGCCACGGCTCGCCCTGGGGGCCGTAGCCCCCACCCAGATCGGTCATCGATCCCCTTAACCGACGGTGACGACCGGAGGATCGAACCGGCCGTCCGGGACGACGTCGTCCCGGCTGATTCTCGAACCGGCGTGCTAGCGCAGCGCCTGGAGGGAGACGTTACCGTACCGCAGCCTTGCCCCCGGCCGGGCGGACGCACGGTCGGTGAGCGGTCTCACCGAGGGCGCACAGCACCGTCACGGGGTCGCCGCACCGGAGCCGGACCCTCCCGCCGCCGGATCCGGGGCCGCCGGGGAGGCCGGGTCGGAGGCGCCGGGCTTGACCGCCGCCCGGTTGGCGTTGAACTCCGCCACGTTGCGCTGCTGCACGTCGAAGCTGTCGGTGAACCGGGTGTCCCCCGGCTTGACGGTGACGAAGTACAGCCAGTCCCCCGGCGTCGGGTCCAGCGCCGCCATGATCGCCTGCCGCCCCGGGTTGGAGATCGGGGTCGGCGGCAGCCCGGGGTGCACGTAGGTGTTGTACGGGGAGTCCAGCCGGGTGTCGGTCACCGAGGTGTTCAGAGTCGACCGGCCGAGCGCGTAGTTGATGGTGGAGTCCAGTTGCAGGGGCATCCCCTTGGCCAGCCGGTTGTAGATGACCCGGGCCACCCTGCCCATGTCCTCGGTGTTGTCGGCCTCGCCCTGGACCATGCTGGCCACGGTGATCAGCCCGTACACGGTCTGTCCCAGGTTCGGTGCGACCACGCCGGCGTCGTCCCGGCTGAACTCCTTGCCGGCCCGGTCCACCATCTGCTTCAGCAGGTCGAGGGCGGTGGTGCCGTCGGTGACGCTGTACTTCGCCGGGAACAGGTAGCCCTCCGGGCTGCCGTTGGCGAAGTCCGGCAGGCCGAGCTCGGCGCCCTGGTCCTGGGCGATCTTCTGGGTGGTGCCCGCGGGCAGGTTCAGCTTCTTGTCGATGGCGGCGTAGATCTGGTAGCCGCGCCAGCCCTCGGGGATGGTCAGGCCGTTGGCGTTGGCCGGGTCGATCAGGATCGCCAGCGCCGCCGCGGCCGACATCCGCTGCTTGAGCGTGTACGTCCCGGGCTGGATCCGCCCGGCCGCCGCCGCGCTGCCCTTCGCGGCCCGGGTGAAGGCGAGCGAGCTGGCCACCACCCCGTTGCGGACCAGCGCGGACGCGATCTGGGACAGCCCGGCGCCCTCCGGCACCGAGACCTGGACGCTGCCGGTGCCCTGCCCCGCGAAGTCGGCCGCGGCCGGGGGCCTGCGCTGCGCCTGGAACCAGCTGTACCCGGTCAGCCCGATCCCGCCGAACACCGCGACCAGCGCGAACGCGGTGAGCCCGCAGGCCAGTCCGTTACGCCGTCGGTGCGGATCCGGCGCATCGAAGCGCGGACGGGGCGCGCCCGGCGGACGGCCCTCCGGTTCCAGCACCGGCGCGCCCAGGTGTCCCGGTGTGAGCCCCGGGTGGAAGTCCTGGTCGGTCATGGCTCGGGTCCCCTCGGCGATCCCAGGCCGATGCGGATCGGTACGGAACGATCCACATCGGACACGGAAACCAACGAAAGAGGGGTCCGTGCGAACGCGTCCGCACGGACCCCTCATCGGGACGTTAAACCAGGCCGGTCAGCCGGCCGCCTCGACGCTCTCACCGGGTGGGCGTCCGCTCACCCGTTCGGACTCAAGGGCGGTCTGGAGGATCACCACCGCGGCGGCCTGGTCGACCACCGAGCGGCCCTTCTTCGCCTTGACCCCCGAGGCACGCAGCCCGTGGGTCGCGGTGACGGTCGTCATCCGCTCGTCCACCAGCCGCACCGGCACCGGGTAGAGCCGGTTGGCCAGCCGCGCCGCGTACGCCCGGACCTTCTCCGCCGCCGGGCCCTCCTTGCCGCTGAGCGAGCGGGGCAGGCCGACGATCACCTCCATCGCGCCGTACTCGTCGACGATGGCGGCGATCCTGGCCTGCGACTTCACCCCGGCCGGGACGGTCTCCACGGGCGTGGCGAGCACCCCGTCGGGGTCGCAGGACGCGACCCCGATCCGGGCGTCCCCGACGTCGACGGCGATCCGCCGCCCACGCCGGAAGGGCCTCTCCTCGAACTCCATCAGCTGGCGCGCTCCGCTACCAGGCCGCGCACCGCGGCGATGGCCTCGCCGACCGCGGCCGGGTTGGAGCCGCCGCCCTGGGCGACGTCGTCCTTGCCGCCACCGCCGCCGCCGAGGGTCTTGGCGGCGGTCCGGACCAGCTCACCGGCCTTGATGCCGCGGGCGCGGGCGTCCTCGTTGGTGGCGATCACGGTCAGCGGGCGGTCGTTCGCCACGGTGAACGCGGCGACCACGGCCGGGCGCGAGCCGAGGCGGCCGCGCACGTCCAGGACCAGCTTGCGCAGCTCGTCCGCGCCCACGCCGTCGGCGACCTGCGCGGCGACCACGGCGATGCCGTGCACGTCCTCGGCCGAGTCGGCCAGGCCCGCCGCGGCGGCCAGCACCTTCTCGGCGCGGAAGCGCTCGATCTCCTTCTCCGCGTCCTTGAGCTTGGCGAGCATGCCCGAGATCTTCTCCGGCAGCTCCTCCGGGCGGCCCTTGACCAGCTCGGTGAGCTGGGAGACCACGGTGTGCTCACGGGCCAGGAACTTGTAGGCGTCGGAGCCGACCAGCGCCTCGACCCGGCGCACGCCGGAGCCGATCGAGGACTCGCCGAGCAGCTTCACCAGGCCCAGCTGGGCGGTGTTGCCGACGTGGGTGCCACCGCACAGCTCCTTGGAGAAGTCGCCGATGGTGACGACCCGGACCTCGTCGCCGTACTTCTCGCCGAACATCGCGATGGCGCCGGCCTTGCGGGCCTGGTCCATCGTCATGACCTCGGCGGTGACCTCCAGCTCACGGGTCAGCACGTCGTTGATCTTCTGCTCGACGTCGACCAGCACGCTGCCCGGAACGGCGGCGGGCGAGCCGAAGTCGAAGCGGAAGCGGCCGGGGGCGTTCTCCGAACCGGCCTGGGCGGCCGTCGGGCCGAGCGCGTCGCGCAGCGCCTGGTGGGTCAGGTGGGTCGCCGAGTGGGCGCGGGCGATCGCCCGGCGGCGCTCGGTGTCGATCGTGGCGTACGCCGAGGCGCCCAGCACGACCTCGCCGAACAGCACCCCGCCGGAGTGCACGATGACGCCCGGGACGGGCTGCTGCACGTCGCGGATCTCCACCACCGCGCCGGACTCCAGCCGGATCCGGCCCTGGTCGGCGAGCTGGCCGCCGCCCTCGGCGTAGAACGGGGTGCGGTCGAGGATGATCTCGACCTCGTCGCCCTCGGAGGCGGCCGGCGACGGCACGCCGTCCACCAGCAGGCCGACCACGGTGGCCTCGCCCTCGGTCAGGCTGTAGCCGGTGAAGACGCTGGCACCGGACTTGTCGGCGACCTCGCGGTACGCGGCGACGTCGGCGTGGCCCATCTTCTTGGCCTTGGCGTCCGCCTTGGCGCGGTTCCGCTGCTCCTGCATCAGGCGGCGGAAGCCGGCCTCGTCCACCTGGAGGCCCTGCTCCTCGGCCATCTCCAGGGTGAGGTCGATCGGGAAGCCGTAGGTGTCGTGCAGCTTGAACGCCTGCTCGCCGGAGAGCACCACGCCGCCGGCCTGCTTGGTCTCGGTGACCGCGACGTCCAGCAGATTGGTGCCGGCCTTCAGGGTCTGGAGGAAGGCGCCCTCCTCGCCGATGACGACCGTCTCGACGCGCTTGCGGTCGGTCTCCAGCTCGGGGTACTGCGGGGCCATCGCCTTGATCGCGACGTCGATGAGCTCCTTGGCCACCGGCCCGGTGGCGCCCAGCAGCCGCATGTTGCGGATGGCGCGGCGCAGGATGCGGCGCAGCACGTAGCCGCGGCCCTCGTTGCCCGGGGTGACGCCGTCGCCGACCAGCATCAGCGCGGTGCGGATGTGGTCGGTGACCACGCGCAGCGAGACGTCCGCCTTGTGGTCGGCGCCGTAGGTGTGGCCGGTCAGCTCGGCGGCGCGGTCGAGGATCATCCGGCTGGTGTCGATCTCGAAGAGGTTGTCGACGTCCTGGAGGATGGCCGCCAGGCGCTCCAGACCGAGGCCGGTGTCGATGTTGCGGCTCGGCAGGTCGCCGAGGATCTCGAAACCGTCCTTGCCGTCGCCGTGGCCGCGCTCGTACTGCATGAAGACCAGGTTCCAGATCTCCAGGTAGCGCTCGCCGTTGACGGCCGGGCCGCCCTCCTCGCCGTACGCGGGGCCGCGGTCGTAGTTGATCTCCGAGCACGGGCCGCACGGGCCGGGGACGCCCATCGACCAGAAGTTGTCCTTCATGCCCAGGCGCTGGATGCGCTCCGAGGGCACGCCGATGACGTCACGCCAGATCAGCTCGGCCTCGTCGTCGTCCTTGTAGACGGTGATCCAGAGCTTCTCCTTCTCCAGGCCGTAGCCACCGTCCGCGACGGGAGTGGTGAGCAGCTCCCAGGCGAACTTGATGGCTCCTTCCTTGAAGTAGTCGCCGAAGGAGAAGTTGCCGCACATCTGGAAGAAGGAGCCGTGCCGGGTGGTCTTCCCGACCTCCTCGATGTCCAGGGTGCGCACGCACTTCTGGACGCTGGTGGCGCGCGAGAACTGCGGCTTGACCTCGCCCAGGAAGTAGGGCTTGAACGGCACCATGCCGGCGTTGACGAGCAGCAGGGTGGGGTCGTCGGCGACCAGGGACGCCGACGGAACGACGGTGTGGCCGCGCTCCTCGAAGAAGCGCAGCCAGCGGCGGCGGATCTCAGCCGACTCCATTAGTGGTCCTTCCGGTTCGGGGTTCCGCCCCGCCGCGGCAGGGCGCGGCGGGGCGTTTCTTCAGTGGTCTGGGGGGTGGTGCGGGCGCCGCCGGGCAGCGAGCGGGCGCGGGACGGGGGCAGGGCGGCGGCCGGGCTACCGGGCGCCGCCGAGATAGCTCGGTACTGCGGCTCGCCGCGCAGGACACGGCGGTCGGCGCGCGGCTCCACCACGGCGGTGCCGTGCAGTCCGAGGTCGTCCTTGAGCTGCTCCTCGCGCTCGGCCATGCCGGCCCTCACGTCCTGGGCAAACTGCTTCGCCAGGTCGCCCAGCTGCAGCGCACCGCGCGCGGCGGTGCCGGAGAGACTGTCCGGGGTGAGCCGGTGCACGGCCTCGTTGGCCTTGTTCATGGCCCAGACGGTGGCGCCGGCGCCGACCGCCATCCAGAAGATGCGCCGCACCATGCCGTCAGCCCCTCACCGCGCGCCGGACCCGGGAGAGCAGACCGCCCCTGGGCGCGGTCGCGGCGCGCACCTCGGCCCGGATCAGCCGGGCCAGCTCCTCGCGCTCGCCGGCCTGGGCCGGCACCGGCGGCAGGGTTCCCTGCTGCCGGGCGACGGCCTTGCGCACGCCGTAGCTGAAGGCCGCGACCTTCACCAGCGGTCCGCCCAGGGTGGCGGCCACGGTGGAGGAGAGCGCGTTGGCGTTGGCGGCGGCGTCCTGCACGTTGGCGGTGATCTCGTCCACCCGCTCCAGCTGCTCGTTGGCGCTGCGCACCGCGGCGCCCGCGTCGGTCAGCAGCGGGACGGCCTGCTCGGTGACGGCGGAGACCAGGACGGTGGCCTCCTTCAGCACCCGCGAGAGGCGGACCAGCACCACGGCGAGCAGGGTGACCAGGACCGCCCAGAAGACGGCGACGAGCAATCCGGCCAGCTCTCCCACGGACACCTTTGCGCGCTCCCTCGCCTTGCAGTTCTTCAGGGGAACCCTATCGCGCCGATGCGCCGTTCCCGGACCGGGTTCTCTCCCGGGCTACCGGCCGGTCACTCCGGGGCGATGCCCGGGGCCGCCCGCGCGGTCGGCCCCGCCGGGCCGGAATAGATGAAACTTGCCGATTGCTTGAGGAGGCAAGGAACCACCCGGAAGGATCACCATGGCCGTCCACAACACCGCCGACGAGTACCGCATGGCGAAGTTCTACTTCGATTCCAAGGCGTACACCGACGCGGCCCGCATGCTCGAAGGTGTGCTGGCCGAGGAGCCGGCCAACCTCTCCGTCCGGCTGCTGCTGGCCCGCAGCTACTACCACTCCGCCCAGCTCGGGCGCGCCGAGGGTGAGCTGCTGCGGATCCTGGAGGCCGACCCGGCCGAGGACTACGCCCGGCTGATGCTCGGCCGCACCCTGGAGCGCCAGGGCCGCGCCGAGGAGGCCCGACCGCACCTGCGGCTGGCCGCCGCGATGACCGGCGAGGGCCTCTGACGGCAGCGGCACACGAAAAGGGGCGAGCCCCCGTCGCCTCGGAAGGCGGCGGGGGCTCGCTGGTGGTTCGCGAAGAGCGAAGCCGGGTCAGCGCGAGTAGTACTCGACGACCAGCTGCTCGTCACAGATCACCGGGACCTCCTTGCGCTGCGGCGCACGGTCCAGGCGGAAGGCCAGGGCCTTCAGGTTGACCTCGAGGTACTTCGGGGTCTGGCCCTCACCCGCGTAGCCACCCTCACGGGCGACCTGGAAGGGGACCTTCTCCTTGGAGCGCTCGCGGACGGTCACCACGAAGCCCGGCTTCATCTGGAACGACGGCTTGTTGACCTTGCCACCGTTGACCTCGATGTGGCCGTGGACGACCATCTGGCGGGCCTGGTAGATGGTGCGGGCGATGCCCGAACGCAGCACCAGCGAGTCCAGACGGGTCTCCAGCTCGGCGACGAGCGCCTCACCGGTCTTGCCCTCGGCCTTCTTCGCGCGGTCGAACGCACGCGACAGCTGCTTCTCGCTCAGGTCGTACTGGGCGCGAAGACGCTGCTTCTCGAGCAGACGGACCTTGTAGTCCGAGTTCTGCTTGCGGCCACGGCCGTGCTGGCCGGGCGGGTACGGGCGGGCCTCGAAGTACTTGACGGACTTCGGGGTCAGCGGCACGCCGAGGGCGCGCGCGATCTTGACCTTGGGACGCTTCTGGTTCGCCATGAACCAAACCTTCCTTGCTTACGAATACGGCTTCACCAGGTGTTGACGGAGGTCGCACGTCGCGACCCGGAGAAAACCCCGCCGCCTGCGCGATGGGATCAGCCGCTCTCCGGAGCCGGGCACGGAAGTGCTGGTCACACGGACCGGCCCAGTCGCCTGGGCCGCCCGCGACACCGAAAACGGTGCGCGACGCTCCTGGTGCGGGCCTCCCGGGGGAGGCCTACCGCCGATGCCCCGCTGGTGCGGCCGGTCGGTGGGGTCTCCCCCGCCGCCGTCCCGGGACATGGCACTCCGACCGAGTATACCGGTGGATCACTCGCCCTTTTCCCCGGGCCGCTCCTCGGCCTTCGCCTCCGGCTTCGCGGCCGGCTTCTTCTCGGCCTTCTTCTCGGCCTTCCTCACCTGCCGCTCCCCCCGCAGCCGCCCGCGCGTCCACTCCACCACGTCCGCGTACCGGGCCTCGCCGCCACGCCTGGTCGGCTGGTAGTACTCCTTGCCGTGCACCGCGTCCGGCGCGTACTGCTGGGCGGCGATGCCCTCCGGCAGGTCGTGCGGGTACCGGTAGCCCTTGCCGTGGCCGAGCTTGCCCGCGCCGCCGTAGTGGGCGTCCCGCAGGTGGGGCGGGACGGCGCCCGCCAGACCCTGCCGGACGTCGGCCAGCGCCGCGTCGATCGCCAGGTAGGCCGCGTTGGACTTGGGCGCCAGGGCCAGCGCGATGGCCGCCTGGGAGAGGATGATCCGGGCCTCCGGGAAGCCGATCAGGGCCACCGCCTGGGCCGCCGCCACCGCCGTCTGCAGGGCCGTCGGGTCCGCCAGGCCGACGTCCTCGCTGGCCGAGATCATCAGCCGGCGGGCGATGAACCGCGGGTCCTCCCCCGCCTCGATCATCCGGGCCAGGTAGTGCAGGGTGGCGTCCACGTCGCTGCCGCGGATCGACTTGATCAGCGCGCTCGCCACGTCGTAGTGCTGGTCGCCGTCCTTGTCGTAGCGCACCGCCGCCTGGTTGACCGCCGTCTCGGTGGTGGCCAGCGTGATGCTCGCCTCACCCTTCTCCAGCGCCGCCCCGGCCGCCGCCTCCAGCGTGGTGAGCGCCCGCCGGGCGTCCCCGCCGGCCAGCCGCACCAGGTGGTCCTCGGCCTCCGCGGTCAGCTCCAGCGCGCCCTCCAGGCCGCGCTCGTCCGCCACCGCGCGGCGCAGCAGCACCCGGACGTCCTCGTCGGTCAGCGACTCCAGGGTGAGCAGCAGCGAGCGGGACAGCAGCGGGGAGATCACCGAGAAATACGGGTTCTCGGTGGTCGCCGCGATCAGGGTGACCCAGCGGTTCTCCACGGCCGGCAGCAGCGAGTCCTGCTGGGCCTTGGAGAAGCGGTGGATCTCGTCCAGGAAGAGCACCGTCTCCCGGCCGGACATCCCGACCGCCCGCCGGGCCCCGTCGATCACCGCCCGGACCTCCTTGACCCCGGCGGTGATCGCGGACAGCTCCACGAAGCGGCCCTCGACCGCCTGGCTGATCACGTGCGCCAGGGTGGTCTTCCCGGTGCCGGGCGGCCCCCAGAGGATCACCGAACTGGTCGCCGCCGGGCCCCGCGAGCCCGCGACCAGCCGGCGCAGCGGCGAGCCGGGCTTCAGCAGCTGCCGCTGCCCGGCCACCTCGTCCAGGGTGCGCGGGCGCATCCGTACGGCCAGGGGCGCCCGGCCGGGCTCCCTGGTCTGGCGTTCCTCGGCTGCGGCGGTGAAGAGGTCCGGTTCGTCCACACCGGAAGCCTATGCGAGGGCTCCGACGGCCCGGGCCGCCACCGGTCGGCTACTCCAGGCCGGCGGCGTGGTCCGGGACGTACTTCTGGAGGTCGCGCGGGGGCCGCTGGTAGCCGCGCGACGCCGGGCGGGCCGGCAGCTCGATCCGCGGCGCCTTGGTCTCGTGGTACGGCACGGTGGACAGCAGGTGGGCGATCATGTTGATCCGGGCCCGGCGCTTGTCGTCGCTCTCCACCACGTGCCAGGGCGAGTCCGGGGTGTCGGTGTGGATGAACATCTCGTCCTTGGCCCGGGAGTAGTCCTCCCAGCGGCTGATCGACTCGACGTCCATCGGGGAGAGCTTCCAGCGCTTCATCGGGTCCTCCAGCCGGTCCCGGAAACGCCGCTCCTGCTCGGTGTCGCTCACCGAGAACCAGTACTTGCGCAGCAGGATGCCCGACTCGGTCAGCATCCGTTCGAAGGTCGGGCACTGGTGCAGGAACTGCCAGTACTCCTCGTCGGTGCAGAAGCCCATCACCCGCTCGACGCCCGCGCGGTTGTACCAGCTGCGGTCGAACAGGACGATCTCCCCGGCGGCCGGCAGGTGCTCCACGTACCGCTGGAAGTACCACTGGGTCTTCTGCCGCTCGGTCGGCGTGGGCAGCGCCGCGACCCGGGCGACGCGCGGGTTCAGGTACTCCGTCACCCGCTTGATCGCCCCGCCCTTGCCCGCGGCGTCGCGCCCCTCGAAGACCACCACCACCCTGGCGCCCTCGACCTTCACCCACTCCTGGAGCTTCACCAGCTCCTCCTGGAGCCGCAGCAGCTCCCGCTCGTACGGCTTCCTCGCCAGCTTCTCCGGCTTCGCGGTCCGCTGCTGCTCGATCACCCTCGGGTCCTCCATCCGGCTGAATGCTGATGAGCACTCACCGTAGGCGCCGAAGGCGGGATCCGCAGGCCGACAGGGCCGTGGGCGGCCGGGTCGGCCCGGGGAATCGAGCGGGAAGGAGGGGTCTAGACCGAGACGAAGGGCTCGGGGTAGCGGCAGAGCCCGCGCGGGCCGCCGTCGTACGCCGTCAGGAGCAGCGCCTGGAAGTACGCCTCCGGCACCTCGAACGGGCCGGTGACGTCGTGCCGCCCGGCCGGCTTGAAGCCGAACCGCGCGTAGTACTCCGGATCGCCGAGGACGACCACGAGCTTCTCGCCCGCCTCCTCGGCCGCCGCCAGCGCGGCCCGGACGACCAGCTCGCCGACGCCCCTGCGCTGCCACTCGGGCGCCACCGCGACCGGCGCGAGCGCCAGCCCCCGGCCGTCCCCGACCCGCAGCCGGGTCAGCAGCGCGTGCCCGATCACCAGCCCGGTCCCGTCGACCGCCACCACGGACAGCCCGGGCAGCCAGGCCGGATCGCGGCGCAGCGCGTCCACCAGGTCCGCCTCGTCCGGGCCGGGGAACGCGGCCATGTGGACGCGTCTGGTCGCCGGGGCATCCTCCGGACACTCGACTCTCGTTGTGACCTGCATGGGTCAACCCTCCCTGTGTCACACACCGTTGTGGACCGGCCCCGGACGGCGGGTGAGCCGTCCGGGGCCGTTGCAGGTTAGCGGATGACGCGACGTCAGGCCTTGGGCTGAGCCTCGGACTTGACGTCCTCGCGAACCTTGGGCTGGGCGTCCACGCCGGCCTCGCGGCGCTGCGCCGGGGTGATCGGGGTCGGGGCACCGGTCAGCGGGTCGCCGCCGGTGGACGTCTTCGGGAAGGCGATGACGTCGCGGATGGTGTCGTACCCGCCCAGCAGCGTGACGATGCGGTCCAGGCCGAAGGCGACACCACCGTGCGGCGGCGGGCCGTAGTTGAAGGCGTCCAGCAGGAAGCCGAACTGCGAGGCCGCCTCCTCCTCGGAGAGGCCGATCGCGTCGAACGCCCGCTTCTGCACCTCGCGCTGGTGGATACGGATCGAACCGCCGCCCAGCTCCGAGCCGTTGAGCACCAGGTCGTACGCGTTGGACAGCGCCGCGCCCGGGTCGGTGTCGAAGGTGTCCAGCGACTCGGCGGTCGGGGCGGTGAACGGGTGGTGCACCGCGTGCCACCCCTGGAACTGACCCTTGTCGTCCTCGATCGGCTCGAACATCGGGAAGTCGACGACCCAGAGGAAGGCCCACTTGGACTCGTCGATCAGCTCGCAGCGACGGCCGATCTCCAGACGGGCGGCGCCGAGCAGCTCCTGGGAGGCGCGCTCCTTGCCGGCCGCGAAGAAGACCGCGTCGCCGTTCTTGGCGCCCGCGGCGGCGGCGAGGCCGGCCAGGTGCTCCGCGGAGAGGTTCTTGGCGACCGGGCCGCGCAGCTCGCCCGTCTCGGCGTCGATGAGCACGTACGCCAGGCCCTTGGCGCCGCGCGCCTTGGCCCAGTCCTGCCAGGCGTCCAGCTGCTTGCGCGGCTGCGAGGCGCCGCCCGGCATGACCACGGCGCCGACGTACGGGGCCTGGAAGACGCGGAAGTCGGTGCCCTTGAAGTACTCGGTCAGGTCGGTGAGCTCCTGGCCGAAGCGGACGTCCGGCTTGTCTGAGCCGTAGCGGCCCATGGCGTCCGCGTAGGTCATCCGCGGCAGCGGGTTCGGGACCTCGTAGCCGTGCACCTCGCGCCAGATGGCACCGATGATCTTCTCGCCGAGGGCCAGGACGTCCTCCTGGTCGACGAACGAGGCCTCGATGTCGAGCTGGGTGAACTCCGGCTGCCGGTCGGCGCGGAAGTCCTCGTCGCGGAAGCAGCGGGCGATCTGGTAGTAGCGCTCCATGCCGGCCACCATCAGCAGCTGCTTGAACAGCTGCGGCGACTGCGGCAGGGCGTACCAGTGGCCCGGCTGGAGGCGGACCGGGACCAGGAAGTCGCGGGCGCCCTCGGGGGTGGAGCGGGTGAGGTACGGCGTCTCGATGTCGAGGTAGTCGTTCTCCTCCATCACCCGGCGGATGATGTTGTTGACCTTCGAGCGCAGCCGCAGGCCCTTGGCCGGGCCCTCGCGGCGCAGGTCCAGGTAGCGGTAGCGCAGCCGGACCTCCTCGTTGACCGTGCCCGGCTCGTACTCGGCGACCGGGAAGGGCAGCGGGGCGGCCTCGGACAGCACCTCGATGGCGCTGACGACGACCTCGACGGCGCCGGTCGGGATGTCCGGGTTCTCGTTGCCCTCGGGGCGGACCCGGACGTCGCCGACGACCTTGACGCAGTACTCGGCGCGCAGGCCGTGCACCGAGTCGAGGTCGCGGACCACGATCTGCACGGTGCCGGAGGCGTCGCGCAGATCGATGAAGGCGACGCCGCCGTGGTCGCGGCGGCGGGCGACCCAGCCGGCCAGGGTGACGGTGGTGCCTGCGTGCTCCGGGCGGAGCGTGCCCGCGTCGTGCGTGCGGATCACAGCTGCTTCTCCTTCAGGGTGGTGACGAGTGCGTCGAGGGCGACGGGGGTCTGTTCGCCGGTGCTCATGTCCTTGAGCTGGACGACGCCCTCGGCGAGGTCCCGGTCCCCGGCGATCAGGGCGAAGCGGGCGCCGGACCGGTCGGCGGACTTCATGGCGTTCTTGATGCTCTTGACGCCGAAGGCGAGGTCGGTGGCCACGCCGGCCCGGCGCAGCTCGACCACCTTGGCGAACAGGACGTTCTTGGCCTCCTCGCCGAGCGCGACGGCGTACACGGCGGTGGCGGCCGGCAGGTCGAGGGTGACGCCCTCGGCCTCCAGCGCGAGGAAGGTGCGGTCCACGCCGAGGGCCCAGCCGACCGAGGGCAGCGCCGGGCCGCCGATCATCTCGGACAGGCCGTCGTAGCGGCCGCCGCCGCCGATCGCGGACTGGGCGCCGAGGCCGTTGTGCACGAACTCGAAGGTGGTGCGGGTGTAGTAGTCCAGGCCGCGCACCAGCTTGGGGTCGTCCACGAAGGCCACGCCCGCCGCGGTGAGCAGCTCGCGGACCTTCTCGTCGTACGCCTTGCACGCCTCGCACAGGTAGTCGCGCAGCATCGGGGCGCCGACCAGCTGGGCCTGCACCGACTCGCGCTTGTCGTCGAGGACGCGCAGCGGGTTGATCTCGGCGCGGCGGCGGGTCTCCTCGTCCAGGTCCAGCCCGGAGAGGAACTCGATCAGCGCGGCGCGGTAGACCGGGCGGCACTGCTTGTCGCCGAGGCTGTTGAGCAGCAGCGCGTAGTCGCGCAGGCCCATCGAGCGGAAGGCGTCGTCGGCCAGGATGATCAGCTCGGCGTCCAACGCCGGGTCCTCCGCGCCGATCGCCTCGGCGCCGACCTGGGAGAACTGGCGGTAGCGGCCCTTCTGGGCGCGCTCGTAGCGGTAGTACGAACCGGAGTACCAGAGCTTGACCGGCAGGTTGCCCTGCTTGTGCAGGTTGGCCTGGAGCGCGGCGCGCAGCACCGAGGCGGTGCCCTCGGGGCGCAGCGCGAGCTCGTCGCCGCCCTTGGTGGTGAGGGTGTACATCTCCTTGGTGACGATGTCGGTGGACTCGCCGACACCGCGGGAGAACAGCTTCACGTCCTCGAAGACCGGGGTCTCGACGTAGCCGTAACCGGCCCGGCGGGCGGGCGCGGCGATGCGCTCGCGGACCGCCAGGAAGGTCGCGGAGCTGGGGGGCAACAGGTCGTAGGTGCCCTTGGGGGCGGTGAAGGTGCTCAACTTCTCTTCCGTCACATTCCTCGTCGCGGGAAAGCCGGGGCGCCGGCCGCCCCCGCTGCCTGTCGGAGGTAGGGGTTGGTGGCGCGCTCGCGGCCGATGGTGGTCTGACCACCGTGGCCGGAGAGGACCACGGTGGAATCGTCGAGGGGCAGGCACACCCGGGCCAGCGAGGTCATGATCGCTCCGCTGTCCCCGCCCGGGAGGTCGGTACGCCCGATGGAGCCGGCGAACAGCAGGTCGCCCGAGAAGAGCACCGGGGGGAGGTCCTCGGCACCGGGCGTCCGGAAGGTCACCGACCCCTTGGTATGGCCCGGGGCGTGGTCCACCGTGAGCCGCAGGCCGGCCAGCTCCAGCACTCCGCCGTCGGTGAGCTCGCGCACGTCGTCGGGCTCGCCGACGGTGAGCTCGCCCATCAGCTGGGTGCCCAGGGAGCGGCCGAGCGCCTTCTCCGGGTCGGACATCATGTACCGGTCCTCGGGGTGGATCCAGGCCGGGACGCCGCGGGCGCCGCAGACCGGGACCACCGAGGCCACGTGGTCGATGTGGCCGTGGGTGAGCAGCACGGCGACGGGCTTCAGCCGGTGCTCGCGGACCATCTCCTCGACGCCGCGGGCCGCCTGGTGGCCGGGATCGACGATGACGCACTCCTCGCCCGCCGCCGGGGCGACCAGGTAGCAGTTGGTGCCCCAGGCTCCAGCGGGGAATCCGGCGATGAACACGCGCGTCCTTCGGTGTGCGGCGGTCGGCTGCGGCGCCTACCAGTGTCGATGCAGCCGGTGATGATTCAGGTGCAGCCTACCGGCGCTCCGGGTCCGGTTGCGAACCAGATAGGGGTGGCGGGGCGCCGCCGGGTGGTGGGTTCACCGGGTTCTTACAGGCCCGGTCCCTACACTTGGCCGCCGAGGGATGCGATGATCCGCTCCGGAATCCATCCACTTTTCCCGCACATCCCGTAGGAGACACGGCCGGTGGTCAGCAGCGAACAGCGGCGGCGGCAGCTCGCCCGAGACAAGTACGACCGCCAGATGGAGCGCCGGGTCGCGGCCGCGGCCGCGCGCAAGCGCCGCAACACGATCCTGGGCGCCTCGCTCGCCGTCGTCGTGCTGGCGGGCGGTGGCACGCTGATCGCCACCGGCGCGTTCAGCTCGGACGACAAGGGCGACAAGAAGGCCTCGGCGTCGGCCAACCCCCAGGCGGCGCCGACCGACGCCGCGGAGCCGACCGCCCCGACCCGCAAGCCGGTCGAGGGCTGCGCCGACCCGGCGCCGGGCGCGCCCAACGGCAAGAAGTGGCAGGCCGAGCCGGCCATGACGATCGACCCGGGCGGTTCGTACGCCATGACGCTGGACAGCAACTGCGGCAAGGTGACGGTCGCGCTGGACGCGGCCAAGGCCCCGCACACCGTGAACTCCTTCGCCTTCCTGGCCGGCGAGCAGTTCTTCGACCACACCAAGTGCCACCGCCTCACCACGGACGGCATCTTCGTGCTCCAGTGCGGCGACCCGACGGCCAGCGCGACCGTCCCCGGCGGCACCGGCGGCCCCGGCTACAAGTTCGCGGACGAGAACCTGTCCGACGCCACCTACCCGGCCGGCACCGTGGCGATGGCCAACTCGGGCCCGGGCACCAACGGCAGCCAGTTCTTCCTGGTCTACAAGGACACCAAGCTGCCGCCGAACTACACCCCCTTCGGCAAGATCACCGGCGGCCTGGACGCGGTCCAGAAGATCGCCGCCGCGGGCACCCTGGAGGGCACCCCGGACGGCCACCCGATGGCCGACGTCACCTTCAACTCCGTTACGGTGGCGAAGGGCTGACCGAATCCGGGGCCGTCCGGAAGCCGCCTCCGCGCAGCTCCCGCACGGCCCCGGCCCGAAATCGCCCGGCCCGGATGCGGACAGCACCGGTCCTGGTCGCCTATGTTGGCGTCGTATAGGGTGCCCGCACCCGCCTGGCCGTCACCCTCGGCAGCAAGACACGGCGGACGGGGACGGCGGACTCTTTCGGTCCGTCGCACATCAACTGTGGACGACGGACGCGCGCCGCCCCGGCGCGGGCGCGACGTCATGTGGAGGACGCGCTATGAGCAGCGACCCGTGGGGCCGTGTGGACGAGCAGGGCACGGTCTACGTCAGGACGGCCGACGGCGAACGCGCCGTCGGTTCCTGGCAGGCCGGCTCGCCCGAGGAGGCCCTCGCCTACTTCGAGCGCAAGTACCAGGGCATCGAGGTGGAGATCGGCCTGCTGGAGAAGCGGGTGCGCACCACCGACCTGGCCGCCAAGGACGCCCAGGCCGCGCTGGAACACCTGCGCGCCCAGGTCGTCGAGGGGCACGCGGTCGGTGACCTGGAGTCGCTGGCCAAGCGGCTGGACACGCTCGCCGGCGAGATCGAGAGCCGGCGCGAGGAACGCAAGGCCGCCCGCGCCAAGGCCCAGGACGACGCCCGCTCGGCCAAGGAGGCCCTGGTCTCCGAGGCCGAGCAGCTCGCCGAGTCCACCCAGTGGCGGGAGGCCGGGGACCGGCTGCGCGCGCTGGTGGACACCTGGAAGGGCCTGCCGCGGCTGGACCGCAAGAGCGACGACGAGCTGTGGCACCGCTTCTCGCACGCCCGCTCGGTCTTCTCCAAGCACCGCAAGGCGCACTTCGCCACCCTGGACGCCGAGCGCGAGAAGGCCCGGCAGACCAAGGAGGCGCTGGTCTCCGAGGCCGAGGCGCTGTCCTCGTCCACGGAGTGGGGCAGCACCGCGGCCGCCTACCGCGACCTGATGGCGCGCTGGAAGGCCGCCGGCCGGGCCCAGCGGGACGTCGAGGACGAGCTGTGGGCGCGGTTCCGCGGCGCCCAGGACGTCTTCTTCCAGGCCCGCTCCTCGGTGTTCAGCGAGCGGGACGCCGAGCAGGTGGAGAACCAGAAGCTCAAGGAGGCGCTGGCCGCCGAGGCCGAGACGATCCTGCCGATCACCGACCTCAAGGCCGCCAAGGCCGCGCTGCGCGAGGTCAACGAGCGCTGGGAGGCGATCGGGCACGTGCCGCGCGAGGTCCGTCCGAAGCTGGACGGCCGGCTGAACGCGGTCGAGCGGGCCATCCGTGAGGCCGAGGACAGCGAGTGGAAGCGCTCCAACCCGGAGGCCAAGGCCCGCGCGGCCGGCATGGTCGGCCTGTTCCAGGCGAAGGCCGACAAGATCCAGGCCGACCTGGACAAGGCCCGCGCGGCCGGCAACGCCTCCAAGGCCGCCAAGCTGGAGTCCGAGCTGGACGGCGTGCGGACGCTGCTGGAGCAGGCGCACAAGAGCCAGGAGGAGTTCAGCGGCTGATCGTCGTCTGACGCGCTGAACGGCGAAGGCCCCCGGGAACGGTCCCGGGGGCCTTCCGCGTACCCGCCGCGCGTGCCCGCCGCTACTTGTTGCGGGCGGAGGTGACGCGGTAGACGTCGTACACGCCCTCGACTCCGCGCACCGCCTTGAGCACGTGGCCCAGGTGCTTCGGGTCGCCCATCTCGAAGGTGAAGCGGCTCATCGCGACCCGGTCCCGGGAGGTCTGCACCGCCGCCGACAGGATGTTGACGTGCTGGTCGGAGAGCACCCGGGTGACGTCCGAGAGCAGCCGGGAGCGGTCCAGCGCCTCGACCTGGATGGCCACCAGGAAGACCGAGGACTGGGTGGCCGCCCACTCGACGTCGATCATGCGCTCCGGCTGCTGGCTCAGGGCCTCCACGTTGACGCAGTCGGCGCGGTGCACCGAGACGCCGTTGCCGCGGGTCACGAAGCCGACGATCGGGTCGCCCGGCACCGGGGTGCAGCAGCGGGAGAGCTTGACCCAGACGTCCTCGACGCCCTTGACGATGACGCCCGGGTCGCCCTTGGCCCGGCGGCGCACCGCGCGGCGGTTGTCGTGGGTCGGGGTGGCGGTCTCCGCCAGGTCCTCGGTCGCGCCCTCCTCGCCGCCGAGCGCCTGGACCAGCTTCTGCACGATGTTCGGCGCGGCGACGTGGCCCTCGCCGATCGCGGCGTAGAGCGAGGAGATGTCGGGGTAGCGCATCTCGTGGGCCAGGGTGACCAGCGAGTCGCCGGTCAGGATCCGCTGGATCGGCAGGCCCTGCTTGCGCATCGCCCGGACGATCGCCTCCTTGCCGTGCTCGATCGCCTCCTCGCGGCGCTCCTTGGAGAACCAGGCGCGGATCTTGTTGCGGGCCCGCGGTGACTTGACGAAGCCCAGCCAGTCCCGGGACGGGCCGGCGTTCTCCGCCTTGGAGGTGAACACCTCGACGGTGTCGCCGTTCTCCAGGGTCGACTCCAGCGGCACCAGCCGCCCGTTGACCCGGGCGCCTATCGTCCGGTAGCCGACCTCGGTGTGCACCGCGAAGGCGAAGTCGACCGGGGTGGCCCCGGCCGGCAGGGCTATCACGTCGCCCTTGGGCGTGAAGACGAAGACCTCGTTGCTGGCCAGGTCGAAGCGGAGCGACTCCAGGAACTCGCCCGGGTCGGCGGTCTCCTTCTGCCAGTCCAGCAGCTGCCGCAGCCAGGCCATCTCGTTGACGGCGCCGGCCTTGTCGTCCTTGCGGACCTGGGTCGGGGTGTCGGTGCGGACCTTGGAGGCCCCGGCCACCGCGCGCTGCTTGTACTTCCAGTGCGCGGCGATGCCGTACTCGGCCCGCCGGTGCATGTCGAAGGTCCGGATCTGGAGTTCGACGGGCTTGCCGCCGGGACCGATCACCGTGGTGTGCAGCGACTGGTACATGTTGAACTTGGGCATCGCGATGTAGTCCTTGAACCGCCCCGGCACCGGGTTCCACCGCGCGTGGATGGTGCCCAGCGCCGCGTAGCAGTCGCGGACGGTGTCGACCAGGACCCGGATGCCCACCAGGTCGTAGATCTCGGCGAAGTCCCGGCCCCGGACGATCATCTTCTGGTAGACCGAGTAGTAGTGCTTCGGCCGGCCGGTGACGGAGGCGGTGATCCGGGCGCCGCGCAGGTCCGCCTGGACCTGGTCGATGACGGTCGCCAGGTACTCGTCCCGCTTGGGGGCGCGCTCGGCGACCAGCCGGACGATCTCGTCGTACATCTTGGGGTAGAGGATCGCGAAGGCGAGGTCCTCCAGCTCCCACTTGATGGTGTTCATGCCCAGCCGGTGCGCCAGCGGGGCGTAGATCTCCAGCGTCTCGCGGGCCTTCTTCTCCTGCTTCTCCCGCTTGAGGTAGCGCATCGTGCGCATGTTGTGCAGGCGGTCGGCAAGCTTGATCACCAGGACCCGCGGGTCCTTGGCCATCGCGACGACCATCTTGCGGACGGTCTCGGCCTGCGCGGCCTCGCCGAACTTGACCCGGTCAAGCTTGGTGACGCCGTCCACCAGCAGGGCCACCGAGTCGCCGAAGTCCTTGCGCAGGGTCTCCAGGCCGTAGTCGGTGTCCTCGACGGTGTCGTGCAGCAGCCCGGCCATCAGCGTCGGGGCGTCCATGCCGAGCTCGGCGAGGATCGTCGCGACGGCCAGCGGGTGGGTGATGTACGGGTCGCCGCTCTTGCGCTTCTGCCCCCGGTGCCACTTCTCGGCCACCGCGTAGGCCCGCTCTATGTCCCGCAGCAGTGCCGGGTCGGCCTTCGGGTCGTTGGCCCGGATCGAGCGGAACAGCGGCTCCAGGACGGGGTTGAGCACGCTGGAGCGCTGACCGCCGAGGCGGGCCAGCCGGGCCCGCATGCCGCCGGTGGAGCCTCGGCCGGAGGGGCCGAGCGAACGCGAGGAGGTCGGCGCCGGGCGTGCCGGGGTGGCCCCCGAGGGCGTGGGACGGTTTTCGGGGGCGGCCGCTGCGGCCGTGGGCACAACCTCGTCGGGCAAGGACAACTCCTCGGGGCACCAGGGCCGACCCCTGCCGGGGCCCGAACGCTCGGACACAACCGGGAGGGGATGAATCTTCATGGTACCGAGCCGCGCGCCCCGGTGTTCATCCGGCCGGGCCAGGAAACGGAGGAGCGGCGGCCGGATGTCCCGACCGCCGCCCCTCCGACCGATCCGTCAGACCGTGACCAGCGTCTCCAGCGGAGCGCCGCCGAGGTGCCCGGCCAGCCGCTCGCGGCCGTCCAGGAAGCCCAGCTCCATCAGCACCACGACGCCCGCCAGCTCGGCGCCGGCCTCCTTCACCAGGTCCAGCGAGGCGCCGATGGTGCCGCCCGTGGCCAGCACGTCGTCCACCACCAGCACCTTCTCACCGGGCTCGAAGGCGTCGCACTGCACCTCCAGCGTCGCCGAGCCGTACTCCAGCTCGTAGCTGCGCCGGAACACCTCGCCGGGCAGCTTGCCCTGCTTGCGGATCGGCACGAAGCCGAGCCCGGCCGCGACGGCGGCCGGGGCCGCCAGCACGAAGCCGCGCGCCTCCAGGCCGACCACCTTGGTCGCACCGAGCGCGTGGGCCCGCTCCGCCAGCGCCCGGGTGAGGGCGCCGAAGGCCTCGGCGTCGGCGAGCAGCGGCGCGATGTCCTTGAACAGCACACCCGGCTTCGGGTAGTCCGGGACGTCCCGGATCCGGCTGTTCAGCAGCTCGGCCAGTGCGGTGTCGGCGGTGGTCACGGTGTCATTCCTCGGGTTCGTGGTCGGGGTCAGCGCTTGGTGGACGGACGGCCCTTGGCACGAGCGGTGCCGGCCGACCGGCCGCGCTGTCCGACCATACCCGCAGGCTGGTCCTCGTCCGCCGGCTCCTCGTCGCCGAGGACGCCGCCCTCGGCCCCGCCCTCGGCCTCGCCCTTGGCGGCCGCCGCGGCCCGGTGCTGGAGGACCCGCTTGCGCAGGGCCTTCATCTCCGGCTCCTCCTCCTTGAGCTGCGCCAGCAGCGGAGTGGCGACGCAGATCGAGGAGTACGCACCGGCCGCGAGGCCGATGAACAGCGCGAGCGAGATGTCGTTCAGGGTGCCGGCGCCCAGGAAGCCGCCGCCGATGAACAGCAGCGCGGCGACCGGCAGCAGCGCCACCACGGTGGTGTTGAGCGAGCGCACCAGGGTCTGGTTGAGGCCCGCGTTGGCGGCCTCGCTGTAGGTGCGCTTGTTCTGCTTGGTGAGCCCCTTGGTGTTCTCCTTCACGGTGTCGAAGACGACGACCGTGTCGTAGAGCGAGTACCCGAGGATGGTCAGGAAGCCGATCACCGTACCCGGAGTGACCTCGAAGCCCACCAGGGCGTACACCCCGATGGTGATCAGGAGGTCGTGGATGAGGGCGACCAGGGCGGCCACCGCCATCCGCCACTCGAAGGCGATCGCCAGGTAGACCGTCACCAGGACCATGAAGACGATCAGGCCGGTGAGTGCCTTCTGGGAGATCTGCTTGCCCCAGCTGGGGCCGATCACCTGGGCCTCGACGGTGTCCAGCGGCACGCTGAGCTTCTGCGAGAGCTCGGAACGGATCTCGTCCGAGCTCTTCGTCTCCTCGGTGCTGACCTGGATGCGGATCTTGCCGCTGTCGGTCGACTGCACCAGCGGGTGGGAGGAGACGATCCCGTCCGCGGTCTCCTGCGCCTGGGAGACCGTCAGACCGGGCTTGGACACGGTGTAGACCGAGCCGCCCTTGAACTCGATGCCCAGGTGCAGGCCCATGGCCAGGCCGATCGCCGCGACGAGCACGATCACGCCGGAGATGGAGTACCAGAGCTTGCGGCGACCGACGAAGTCGAAGCTGACTTCGCCCTGGTAGAGCCGGTGGCCCAGGTTGGAGAAGCGTGACACGGTGTCAGGCCTCCTTCACGGCGGCAGAGGAGGGGCTACGGCGACGGCTGCTGCGCAGCGGCGGGCGGGCGCCCAGCCGCTTCGGGTCCAGGCCGGACCACGGGTGGCCGTTCAGGAAGAACCTGCGGCGGGCCAGCAGCGTGATCAGCGGCTTGGTGAAGAGGAAGATCACCACGACGTCGAGCGCCGTGGTCAGCCCCAGGGTGAACGCGAAGCCCTGGACCTTGCCGACCGAGACCACGTAGAGCACGGCGGCACAGAGGAAGGACACGAAGTCCGAGACCAGGATGGTGCGCCGGGCGCGCGGCCAGGCCCGCTGGACCGCCGGGCGCAGCGGGGCGCCCTCGCGGACCTCGTCGCGGATGCGCTCGAAGTACACGATGAAGGAGTCGGCGGTGATGCCGATCGCGACGATCGCGCCGCAGACCGCCGGCAGGTTGAGTGCGAAGCCGATCGCGTTGCCGAGCAGGCTCATGATCGAGTAGGTCAGGGCCGCCGAGACGAGCAGACCGGCGATCGAGACCAGGCCGAGGCCGCGGTAGTAGATCAGCGAGTAGGCGACCACCAGGACCATGCCGATCAGGCCGGCGACCAGGCCGGCCTTGAGCTGGTCGCTGCCGAGCGCCGGGGAGACGGTGGTGATGTCGCTCTTGCTGAACTCCAGCGGCAGGGCGCCGTAGCTCAGCACGTTGGCGAGGTCCTGCGCCTCGGCCTGCGAGAAGCGGCCGGTGATGACCGCGCTGCCGCCCGGGATCGGTCCGTTGACCTGCGGGTGGGAGACGACCTGGTTGTCCAGCTCGATGGCGAACTGGTTGGTCGGCGGGGCCTGGGTGGCCAGCTGGCCGGTGACCTTGGAGAAGGCGTCGGCGCCGGTACCGTTGAACTGGAGCTGGACCTGCCAGCCGGCACCGGTCTGGGTGTCGATGGTGGCCTGGGCCTTGGAGACGTCCGCGCCCTTCACGGCCACCGGGCCGAGGGCGAGCTTCTCGTAGTAGCCGTTCTCGGCCTTCTGGGAGCAGGCGACGACGGCCTTGTCCTCGGCGCCGGTCTGGGCGGCGCGGACCTCGGGCTTGGAGCAGTCCAGGGCGGCGAACGCGGCGGCCAGCTCCGGCGGCACGGTGCCCTGGGTCATCGCGGCACTGATGTCGGCGGCGCTCGGCTGGGTGGCCGCGGCGCTCGGGGCACCGGTGGCGGCCGGGGCCGCGCTGCCGGTGGCGGCGGGAGCGCCGCTCGCGGCGCCGGTGGCGGCGGTCGGGGTGGCGCCCTCGGCGGCCAGCGCCTCGCTCGCGGCCCGGCCCTGCTTGGTGGCGCTCGCGCCCGCGGACGGGGCGGCGGCCGACGGGGTGGCGCCGGCGGCCGGGGTCGCGCCCGGGGTGCCGGTGGCGCCCGCGGACGGGGTGCCGGTGGGCGCCGGGGCGCTGATGCCGCTGGGGGCCACGGCCAGGACGGGGCGGAAGAACAGCTTGGCGGTGGTACCCACCTGGTCCGCCGCGTTCTGCCGGTCGCCGCCCTTGGGGATGTTCACGATGATCGTGTCCGAGCCCTGGGTCTGGACCTCCGCCTCGGAGACACCCATACCGTTGACGCGACGCTCGATGATCGAGACGGCGATGTCCATGTTGGACTTGCTGAGCGCCTTGGGATCCGTCGACTTCGCGGTCAGCGTGATGCTGGTGCCACCGGCGAGGTCGATACCGAGCCGGGGCTTGGTGGTGCCCGTCCCGAACATGAGGGCGACCAGTCCGACGGTGACGACCAGGATGAGGGCCAGTGCCCGCCCTGGGTAGCCGTCGCGCGGGCGCGACTTTGGTGTTGCCACCTTGCTCGTTTCTCCCTGTCCATGCCACTTCCCCGGCCGTACCCCCGGCCGGTGTGTTGACTGGACGGGGGTACGGCGGTTCTGCGGCCCTGAGGTCCTGTGGGCTCGCGGCACACTGCGCCGCGCGGCCGGGCGGGTTGCCCGTCCGTACTACTTGCTCGCGGGAGCCCCGCCCTCGGCATCGCCCTTCTCGGCGCTGTCCTTGGTGAGCGTCAGCGGCTTGTCCCCGGCCGGCTCGGCGTCGGCGTCCTCGGCCTCCGGCTCGGGAAGCTCCTCATCGGCGGGGCGGCCGTTGATGATCGCGTCGTAGTCCTGGAAGTCCAGGACCGCCGCGATCGCGCTCTTGGTGAAGTGGGTGACCACGCCGGGCGCGATCTCCAGCTCGACGGTCTCCTCGTTGACCGCCTTCACCTGGGCGTACAGGCCGCCGATGGTGCGCACCCCCGCCCCGGGCTCCAGCGCCGTCTGCATCTGCTGCTGCTGCTGCTGGCGCTTCTTCTGCGACCGGAACATGAGCACGATCGCGATGATCGGGAGGAGAAGGATGATGAGGTTCACTGCAGCCAGGGTCCTTTACGGGCCGCCGACCGGCGGCCTGTGTGGTATTGGTCGGCCCGTCAGGTGAGAGGGGCGGTCCGGCGGATTCTAGGGGACCCAGAATCGATCGGACAACGCCAAGCATCGCATCCTGCTGCCGAAAGTGGCGACCCTCCGCCTGCACAGTTTCCCCGGACGTCGCTCCGGCCTCCCCCGTGCGCCACCAGGGGAACCCCGGCCGGGAACCGCCCGGCCCCAGTCACCCGTTCAGCCGATGGCGGTCAACTTTCGTCGGCGGGGGACGGCTCCGGCTGGGCCGGAACGCTGCCGCGAGTGGTCTGGACCGGTGGGGTCAGGCCGAGGTGCTGCCAGGCGGCGGCGGTGGCGATCCGGCCGCGCGGGGTCCGGGCGAGCAGGCCCTCGCGGACCAGGAAGGGCTCGGCGACCTCCTCGACCGTCTCCGCCTCCTCCCCCACGGCCACCGCGAGTGTCGACAAACCGACCGGCCCGCCGCCGAACAGCCGCAGCAGCGCGTTCAGCACCGCGCGGTCCAGCCGGTCCAGCCCGCGGGCGTCCACCTCGTACACGTCCAGCGCCTGGGCGGCGATCCCGGCGGTGACCTGCCCGTCGTGGCGGACCTGCGCGTAGTCGCGGACCCGGCGCAGCAGCCGGTTGGCGATGCGCGGGGTGCCGCGCGAACGCCCGGCGATCTCGGCCGCGCCGGCCGGGTCTATCTCGACGTCCAGCAGCGTGGCCGAGCGGTGCACCACCCGTTCGAGCTCGGCCGGGGCGTAGAACTCCATGTGCCCGGTGAAACCGAAGCGGTCGCGCAGCGGGGGCGGCAGCAGGCCGGCCCGGGTGGTGGCGCCGACCAGGGTGAAGGGCGGCAGCTCCAGCGGGATGGCGGTGGCGCCCGGACCCTTGCCGACGATCACGTCGACCCGGTAGTCCTCCATCGCCATGTAGAGCATCTCCTCGGCCGGCCGGGACATCCGGTGGATCTCGTCGAGGAAGAGCACCTCGCCCTCGGTGAGCGAGGAGAGGATCGCCGCGAGGTCCCCGGCGTGCTGGATGGCCGGGCCGGAGGTGATCCGGATCGGGGCGCCCAGCTCGGCCGCGATGATCATGGACAGGGTGGTCTTGCCGAGCCCGGGCGGCCCGCTCAGCAGCACGTGGTCGGGCGCGCTGCCGCGCTTGCGGGCCGCCTGGAGCACCAGGGACAGCTGCTCGCGCACCCGCTCCTGGCCGATGAACTCGTCCAGCAGCTTGGGGCGCAGCGCCGCCTCCACCGCCTGGTCCTCACCGTCGGCGGCGGCCGTGACCAGCCGGTCGGCGGGTTCCGAGTCGTACATCCTCGCGGGCTCCAGAGTCTCCAGTGTCGACAAAAAGACAGATCGGCAGATGGTCAGCGGGCGCGGTTGAGGCCGCGCAGGGCGAGCCTGAGCAGGGCGCCGACGTCCGGCGTGGCCTGCGCCTCAGCCTCCGGGGCGACGGCCGCGACCGCCTCGTCCGCCTCGCGCGGCGCGTAGCCGAGGCCGGTCAGCGCGGAGTGCAGCTGCTCGCTCCACGGCGCCGGACCGGCGGCGAGCGGCTTCTGCGCGGGAACGGCCCCGTGCGGGGCACCCAGCTTGTCCTTGTACTCCAGCAGCAGCTTGGCCGCCTTCGCCTTGCCGATGCCCGGCACGGCGACCAGCGCCTTCTCGTCGCCGCCCGCGATCGCGGCACGCAGCGCGTCGGGGCTGTGCACGCCGAGGATCGCCTGCGCCAGCTTGGGGCCGACGCCCGGCGCGGCCTGGAGGATCTCGAACACCGCGCGCTCGTCGTCGTCCGCGAAGCCGAACAGGGTCAGCGAGTCCTCCCGGACCACCAGCGAGGTGGCCAGCCGGGCCGGCTCGCCCAGCCGCAGCCCGGCCAGGGTGTTCGGAGTGCACTGCACGGCCATGCCGACCCCGCCGACCTCGACCACCGCCGTCCCGGAGGAGACGGCCGCCACGGGGCCCTGCACGAAGGCGATCATCGAACGCTCCCTCTCACGGGGGTGGTACGGGTCTTCAGGGACGCCACCGGGGTGGCGCGGGGTGCGGTGCGGGCGGCCTGGACGGCGGCCTCCAGCCGGTTCGTCGCCCCGCCGCGCCAGATGTGGCAGATGGCCAGCGCCAGCGCGTCGGCGGCGTCGGCGGGCTTGGGCGGCGCGTCCAGCCTCAGCAGGCGCTGAACCATGGCGGTGACCTGCGCCTTGTCGGCCCGGCCGGAGCCGGTGACGGCGGCCTTGACCTCGCTGGGGGTGTGCAGGGTGACGGGGATGCCGCGCCGGGTGGCGCAGAGCATCGCGACCGCGCTGGCCTGGGCGGTGCCCATCACGGTGCGCACGTTGTGCTGGGCGAAGACCCGCTCGACGGCGACCAGGTCGGGCCGGTGCTCGTCCAGCCAGGCCTCCAGGCCCTGCTCGACCCGGAGCAGCCGCTGCCCGATCTCGGCGTCGGCGGGGGTGCGCACCACGCCGACCCCGGCCATCCGCAGCGGCCGGCCCGGCGCACCCTCGACCACGCCGACCCCGCACCTGGTCAGCCCCGGGTCCACGCCCAGTACCCGTACCACTCGCCCCGCCTCTCGTCGATCGCCGCTCGCAGGCGACCTGCGAAGGCTACCGTCCGGGTCCGACAACCCGACCGACGACACCGGCCCGGTGGTCCAGGGACCACCGGGCCGGGCAGTGAGAACGGTCACGCGCCGTCGACCGACGCCGTGTCACTCGGCGTCGAGCTGCGCACCGACCTCGTCGGAGATGTCGAAGTTGGCGAAGACGTTCTGCACGTCGTCGCTGTCCTCCAGCGCGTCGATCAGCTTGAGGATCTTGCGGGCGCCGTCGACGTCCAGCTCGACCTGCATGCTGGGCAGGAAGTTGGCCTCGGCCGAGTCGTAGTCGACGCCGGCGTCGACCAGCGCGGTGCGCACGGCGACCATCTTCGAGGCCTCGGAGACGATCTCGAACGAGTCGCCGAGGTCGTTGATCTCCTCCGGCTCCTGGTCCAGGACGACCTCGAACAGCTTGTCCTCGTCCACGCCGTCGGCCTTGGGGACGATGACGACACCCTTGCGGGTGAACAGGTAGGACACCGAGCCCGGGTCGGCCATCGAGCCGCCGTTGCGGGTCATCGCGACGCGGACGTCGGAGGCGGCGCGGTTGCGGTTGTCGGTGAGGCACTCGATCAGGACCGCGACGCCGTTCGGGCCGTAGCCCTCGTACATGATGGTCTGGTAGTCGGCGCCGCCGGCCTCCAGACCGCCACCGCGCTTGACGGCGCGGTTGATGTTGTCGATCGGGACGGAGCTCTTCTTCGCCTTCTGGATGGCGTCGTAGAGGGTCGGGTTGCCCGCCGGGTCGGGACCGCCGGTGCGCGCCGCCACCTCGATGTTCTTGATCATCTTGGCGAAGAGCTTGCCGCGCTTGGCGTCGATCACGGCCTTCTTGTGCTTGGTGGTAGCCCACTTAGAGTGGCCGGACATCGCCAGCTCCTTTACGTCGCCAAAGGGAAATGAACAGATGAGATCTTACCGGTGTCGCCACCGGTAAGGCGCACACGGTCGGTGGTGGCCTACTTACCGGCGAGGTGCTCCTCGACCATGCGCACGAAGTACGCGTGCACCCGGTGGTCGCCGGTCAGCTCCGGGTGGAAGGAGGTGGCCAGCAGATTCCCCTGGCGCACCGCCACGATCCGGCTCTCCGGGCCGTCCGCGGCGGGCAGCTGGGCCAGCACCTTGACGCCCGCGCCGACCGACTCGACCCAGGGGGCGCGGATGAAGACGCCGTGCACCGCCGCGTCGTCCAGGCCCGCGAACTCGACGCCGGACTCGAAGGACTCGTTCTGGCGGCCGAAGGCGTTGCGGCGCACCGTCATGTCGATGCCGCCGACGGTCTCCTGGTCCTCGCGGCCGTCCAGGATCTTGTCCGCCAGCATGATCATGCCCGCGCAGGTGCCGTAGACCGGCATCCCGGCGGCGACCCGCTCGCGCAGCGGCTCCATCACGCCGAACAGCAGGGCCAGCTTGGACATCGTGGTGGACTCCCCGCCGGGGATCACCAGCGCGTCGACCTCGGCCAGCTCCTCGGCGCGGCGCACCGGACGGGCGAGCGCGTCGGCCTCGGCCAGCGCCACCAAGTGCTCGCGGACGTCGCCCTGCAGGGCGAGGACGCCGATGACAGGAGTGCTCACGGTCTTCAACCTCTATCGATCGTTACGACGGACTACGTGGCGCGGCCCGCCGCGCACCGAGGCGCTGCGGCGGGCCGGCCCGGGAACTGCGGGTGGTTACCAGCCGCGGTTGGCGTAGCGCTCGGTCTCCGGCAGGGTGTCGCAGTTGATGCCGACCATGGCCTCGCCCAGGTTGCGGGAGGCGTCCGCGATGACCTTGGGGTCGTCGAAGAACGTGGTGGCCTTCACGATGGCGGCGGCACGCTTGGCCGGGTCGCCCGACTTGAAGATGCCGGAGCCGACGAAGACGCCCTCGGCGCCCAGCTGGCGCATCAGCGCGGCGTCGGCCGGGGTGGCCACGCCACCGGCGGAGAACAGCACGACCGGCAGCTTGCCGAGCTCGGCGACCTCCTTGACCAGCTCGTACGGGGCGCGCAGCTCCTTGGCGGCGGCGAACAGCTCGTTGTTGTCCAGCGCGCGCAGGTGGCCGATCTCGTTCTTGATCTGGCGCAGGTGGCGGACGGCCTCGACGACGTTGCCGGTGCCGGCCTCGCCCTTCGAGCGGATCATGGCCGCGCCCTCGGCGATGCGGCGCAGGGCCTCGCCCAGGTTGGTGGCGCCACAGACGAAGGGGGTGGTGAACGCCCACTTGTCCGAGTGGTTGACCTCGTCGGCCGGGGTCAGCACCTCGGACTCGTCGATGTAGTCGACACCCAGCGACTGGAGCACCTGGGCCTCGACGAAGTGACCGATGCGGGACTTCGCCATCACCGGGATGGAGACCGCCTCGATGATCTCCTCGATCATGTTCGGGTCGGACATGCGGGCCACGCCGCCGTCCTTGCGGATGTCCGCCGGAACCCGCTCCAGCGCCATGACGGCCACCGCGCCGGCGTCCTCGGCGATCTTGGCCTGCTCGGCGTTGACCACGTCCATGATCACACCGCCCTTGAGCTGCTCGGCCATGCCGCGCTTGACCCGGGCGGTACCGATCTGCGGCTGGTCTGCGGTGGTGGGGGTGGTGGACACGTGAGACCTCACTCGAAGATGAATCAGTGCTATCGCCCTATGGTAGGCAGACCGGATGGCCCATCGATGCGCCACCAAGTCCAGCCCGGACGACGGGACACGACAAACAGGCCGTATCCGGGGGACACCTTAAGCAGGTGCCCCTTCGGGCGTGAGGGCGGGAGGCGGGGCATCGTCCATCTCGAACGCCAGCGGGAACGGCGCCTTCCCCGCCAGCCGGAAGTAACGCACCAGCCGGTGCTCGCGCACCGCCCGCGCCGCCCGCACCGCGTCGTTGTGGAACCGGCGCGCCATCGGCACCCGGCGCACCGCGGCCGTCAGCTCACGAACCGCGTCCTCACCACCCGGCGCCGCCACCAGCGCCGCCACCTGCTCCGGCTCCTCGAACACCGCCCGCAGCGCCAGGCTCAACTGGCTCTCCGCCACCTCGCGCTGCTCGTCCTCCGCCTGCCGGGCCGCGTGCGCCGCGTCCAGCAGCAGCAGCGAGGCCGCCGG
This sequence comes from Kitasatospora sp. NPDC056651, assembly GCF_042792155.1. Lineage (NCBI taxonomy): Bacteria > Bacillati > Actinomycetota > Actinomycetes > Kitasatosporales > Streptomycetaceae > Kitasatospora > Kitasatospora sp. NPDC056651. The sequence goes on from NZ_JBHTWX010000025.1 coordinate 65,008, forward strand.
ATCCAGCAACGAGGACGTCGCCAGCTCCAGCGCCACCGACGCCCGGCGGACCAGCTGCGCGTCCAGCGCCGCCCGCGCGGCGTCGATCCGGGCGTGCAGCCGGTCCAACCGGCCGGCCGTCCAACTCAGGTACATGCCGAACAGCACCACGGCCACGCCGGCCCAGATCCAGGTAGTCACGGACCGCTACGTTACCGGGTGTCACCGGACCGCCCTCAGGCGGTCGCGTTCCGGTAGCTGTCGCGGTCGATGTCGGCGATGTTCACCGCCGTGAACAGCCGGGTGCCCGGCTTCGGCCGGACGTACCGGGCCAGCAGCGCCAGCACGCCCTCGCTCAGCGCCGCCTTCGCCTCCGGCGACCGGCCCGGGAAGATCTGGAACTCCACGAACACCTGGGTGTCGGAGGAGGCCCCGCTGGTGCCGACCACCAGCACCTCGCTCTGCCGGAACACCGTCTTGCAGGACTCCGGCTTCGCGTCGATCGTCTCCTGAGCCAGCCGGTTGATCGCCAGGCCCAGGCCCCGGCGGTCGAAGGTGCCCGCCAGGTCGGCAGAGTAGTCGACGGAGATCTGCGGCATCGTTGCCCCCGTGGATCGAAGTGGTACGGACGCGCCCGACCCTAACTCCCGACCGGACGGAACCCGGACCGGACAGGGCCTAGTCGCGGGCCAGCCCGAACCGGCCGCGCCGCCCGCTGCGCACGTCCTCCTCGACCACCGTCGCCTGACCGGCCGTCACCGTCTCGTACACCGCCAGGATGTCCGCGCCTACCGTCGACCAGTCGAACCGCCGCACGTGCCGCGAGGCCGCCTCCCGCAGCTCCTCCAGCCGCGCCGGATCGCCCAGCAGCCGCAGCGCCGTACGGGCCAGCGCGTCCGCGTCCTCCACCGGGAACAGCTCCCCCGCGTCCCCGCCGTCCAGCACCTGCTTGAACGCGTCCAGATCGCTCGCCAGCACCGGCGCGCCCGCGGACATCGCCTCGACCAGGATGATCCCGAAGCTCTCGCCACCGGTGTTCGGCGCCACGTACAGGTCCACGCTGCGCAGCAGCCGCGCCTTCTCCGCGTCGCTCACCATGCCGAGGAACTCCACCTGCCGGCGCACCTCGGGCGCCAGGCCCGCGGCCGCCTCCTCCTCGTCGCCCTTGCCCGCCACCAGCAGCCGAACCCCCGGCCGCTCCGCCAGGATCCTCGGCAGCGCCTCCAGCAGCGTCGGCAGGCCCTTGCGCGGCTCGTTGATCCGGCCGACGAAGCCGATCGTGCCGGGCTCCCCCTTCGCCGCACCGCCGGTCCAGCGCTCGTCCGGCTCCGCCTCCGCGAAGAAACCCACGTCCACGCCGTTGGGGATCACCACCGCGTCCCCGCCCAGGTGCTCCACCAGGGTCCGCCGGGCGTACTCCGACACCGCGATCCGGCCCCGGATCTTCTCCAGCCCCGGCTGGAGGATCGGCGAGGCCGCGATCATCATCCGGGACCGCGGGTTGGAGGTGTGGAACGTCCCCACCATCGGCCCGGTCGCCGACCAGGCCGCCAGCATCGACAGGCTCGGCGCGGCCGGCTCGTGCACGTGCAGGATGTCGAAGCGCCCGTCGTGCAGCCACCGCCGCACCCGCGCCGCCGACAGGATGCCGAAGCTCAGCCGCGCCACCGACCCGTTGTACGGCACCGCGACCGCCCGCCCCACCGGAACCACGTACGGCGGCAGCGCCTCCTCGTCCTCGGCCGGCGCCAGCACCGACACCTCGTGCCCCAGGCCGATCAGGTGCTCGGCCAGGTCCCGGATGTGGAACTGCACCCCCCCGGGGACGTCCCAGTCGTACGGGCAGACGATGCCGATCTTCACGGGTTCCTCAAGCTCCTTCGGACAGTCGTACGGGCGGGCCGTGAACCGGCCCTACGGCTTGGTGGCCTCGGCCGCCGGCTCCGGGGCGCGCTCCGCCGCCACCGGGGCCTTCACCGTCTCATGGACCGGCAGGTCGGCCAGCCAGAACTTCTGCAGCATGTGCCAGTCCTGCGGGTGCTCGCGGATGCCGTCCTCCCACACGTCCGCCATCGCCTGGGTCATCGCCCGGGTGCGCTCCTTGCGGTCGCCCTCCTCCGGCACCGGCACCTCGGGGTGTATCCGGGCCCGCAGCAGCGGACCGTCGTACCAGAGCGTCACCGGCAGCAGCGCCGCCCCGGTCCGCTGGCACAGCGCCGCCGGCCCCGCCGGCATCCGGGTCCGGTCACCGAAGAACGACACCTCGATCCCGGCCTCCGACAGGTCCCGGTCCCCCACCAGGCAGACCAGCCGGCCCTCCCGCAGCCGCCGCGCCAGCGTGCCGATCACGTTCACCGAACTGCCGGTCAGCGCCAGGACCTCCATGCCCTGGCCCTCCCGGAACGCCACGAACCGGTCGAACAGCCGCTCCGGCTTCAACCGCTCCGCGACCGTGGTGAACGGATGGCCCCGCTGCGCCACCCAGGTCCCCGCGAGGTCCCAGTTGCCCATGTGCGGCAGCGCCACCAGCGCGCCCCGCCCGGCCTCCAGCGCCGCCAGGACGTGCTCGAAGCCCTCCACGCGGACGTCCCTGGCCACCCGCTCCCGGCTCCACACCGGCAGCCGGAACGACTCCATCCAGTACCGCATGTACGAGCGCATCCCGGCCCGGGACAGCTCCCGCAGCCCGGCCTCGCCCAGCTCCGGACGGACCCGGCGCAGGTTCGCCTCCAGCTGGAGCACCCGCTTGCCGCGCTTGCGCCACGCGTAGTCCGCCAGCCCGTCGAACAGCCCGCGGGCCACCCGCTCCGGCAGGTGCTTCAGCAGCCCCCACCCCAGCGCGTACGCCCAGTACACCAGTCGGTCCGTCACCGCAGGACGCCCCCCATCAGCTCCCGGCCGCCGCTCGGTCGGCCTCGAACGCCTCCCGGCGCACGGTCAGCACCCGCTGGAACACCGTCACCAGGCTGCCCGCCGCCACCAGCCACAGCGCCACCGGCAGCAACCACTCCACGTACGGCACGCCGAACTTGTGCAGACCCGCGACACCGGCCGCCACCAGGCTGGCCACCAGCCGCTCGGCCCGCTCCACCAGCCCCGACACGTCGCACGGCAGGCCCTGGCTCTCCGCCCGCGCCTTCGTGTACGACACCACCAGCCCGCTCGCCAGGCAGAAGATCGCCACCGCGCACAGCAGGTTGTCGTCACCCTTGCCCGCGTACCACATCGCCAGACCGCCGAAGATCGCCGCGTCGGCGACCCGGTCCAGGGTGGAGTCGAGGAACGCCCCCCACTTGGAGGTCCGGCCCAGCTGGCGGGCCATGTTCCCGTCCACCAGGTCCGAGAAGATGAACAGGGTGATCGTGATGGTGCCCCAGAAGAACTCCCCACGCGGGAAGAACACCAGCGCACCGGCCACCGAACCGGCGGTACCGATCAGCGTCACGGCGTCCGGGCTCACACCCAGACGGATCAGGAACGCGGCGAACGGGGTCAGGACACGTGTGAAGAAGGCACGCGCGTATTTGTTGAGCATGGCCTTCCCAGCCGCTCCGAATCTCCCGGATACCCGCCTGGCGCAACACACGCGGCAGGCGGCCGGGCGGATCAGCCCGTCCGGCGCACCCATCGTAGCCACGCCGAGGACGCGCTCCGGCGCACGCACCGCCGCGACCCCGCCCCCGCGCGCACACGCACGGTCACCGAGCACCCGCGCGACTTCCGCCCCTAGACTGCGAACGACAGCCTCGGCGCCACGGGAGGAGACCCCGATGCCCGACCGCAGCACGGTACGAGCCGGCCAGGCACCCGCCGTCACCGGCCCGAAGGACCTGCGCAACGTCGTCCTCGTCGGCGCCGGCGGTGTGGGCAAGACCACCCTCGCCGAATCGCTCGCCCTCGCCGCCGGCGCCATCGGACGGGCCGGCCGCGTCACCGACGGCACCACCGTCTCCGACCACGAGGACATCGAGCACCAGCAGCAGCGCTCCGTCCAGCTCGCGCTCCTCCCGCTCGAATGGAAGGGCGTCAAGATCAACCTGATCGACCCGCCCGGCCACCCCGACTTCACCGCCGACCTCCGCGCCGCCCTGCACGCCGCCGACGCCGCCGTCTTCGTCGTCTCCGCCACCGACCCGGTCACCGGCCCCACCCGCGCCCTGTGGCGCGAGTGCGCCGCCGAAGGCATCCCCCGCGCCATCGCCGTCGCCAAACTCGACCTCGCCCGCACCGGCTTCGAGGACATCCTCACCACCTGCCACGACGCCTTCGACCTGGGCCCGGACACCCTCCGCCCGCTCTTCCTGCCCGTCCTCCACGACGGACACCCCGACGGCAGCGTCGACCTCCTCACCGGCGACACCTACGGCGACGCCGCACCACTGCCCGACACCACCCCCGCCCACGACAGCCTCGTCGAAGCCATCTCCGGCCAGGACGACACCCTCATGGAGCGCTACCTCTCCGGCGACCCCCTCGACACCGACTCCCTCGAAGCCGGCCTGCGCCGCGAAGTCCTCGGCTGCGCCCTCCACCCCGCCGTCCCCACCAGCGACAACGGCCTCGGCGCCGCCGAACTCCTCGACCTCATCGCCCACACCTTCCCCGACCCCACCGAACGCACCCGGCCCGGTCCCCCGTGCGACCCCGACGCCCCGCTCGCCGCCCAGGTCATCCGGGTCACCGGCGACGCCTACGTCGGCCGGATCAGCCTGCTGCGCGTGTTCGCCGGCACCCTGCGCCCGGACACCAAGATCCACCTCGCCGGCCCCGCCCACACCGCCGAACAGAACGGCGACGAACGCGTCACCACCCTCACCAGCCCCTTCGGCAAGCTCCAGCGGCCCGTCCCGCACGCCGTCGCCGGCGACCTCGTCTGCGCCGCCAAACTCACCACCGCCCGCGCCGGCGACACCGTCCACGACCCCGGCCACCCCGTCACCCTCGACGGCTGGACCCTCCCCGAACCACTGCTCCCGATCGCCGTCGAAGCCCACAGCAAGGCCGACGACGACAAGCTCTCCCAAGCCCTCGCCCGCCTCACCGCCGAGGACCCGGCCCTACGCCTGGAACAGAACCCCGACACCCACCAGCTCGTCCTCTGGTGCACCGGCGAGGCCCACGCCGAGGTCGTCCTCGACCGCCTGCGCACCCGCCACGGCGTCCACGTCGACACCGTCGAGCCCAAGGTCGCCCTGCGCGAGACCTTCGGCACCGCCGCCGCCGGCCACGGCCGGCTGGTCAAGCAGTCCGGCGGCCACGGTCAGTACGCCATCTGCGACCTGGAGGTCGAACCCCTCCCGGCGGGCTCCGGCTTCGAGTTCCAGGAGCACGTCGTCGGCGGCGCCGTCCCCAAGCACTTCATCCCCTCCGTCGAGAAGGGCGTCCGCGCCCAGCTCGCCAAGGGCGTCAGCACCGGGTACCCCCTCGTCGACGTCCGGGTCACCCTCACCGACGGCAAGGCCCACTCCGTCGACTCCTCCGACGCGTCCTTCCAGAACGCCGCCGCCCTCGCCCTGCGCGACGCCGCCGAGCACGCCGTCATCCGCCTGCTCGAACCCGTCGCCGCCGTCAGCGTCCTGCTGCCCGACGACTACCTCGGCGCCGTCCTCGGCGACCTCTCCGCCCGCCGCGGCCGCGTCCTCGGCACCGAGACCGGCGGCACCGGCCTCACCCTGCTGCGCGCCGAGGTCCCCGAACTCGAACTCGTCCGCTACCCGATCGACCTGCGCTCGCTCACCCACGGCACCGCCGAGTTCTCCCGCGCCTACCTGCGCCACGAACCCATGCCCGCCGCCCTCGCCGAGCGCTACACGGACTGAGCCGCGTTCCCCCGGTTCGGCAGCGCGCACGCCGCCGTACCCCCCGGCATCCGGTGCCGGTTGCGCGCCACCCAGCGGTAGACCAGCCCCGCCGGCGGCCGCACCGGCGCCGCCGTCAACACGGCGCCCAGATATGCCCACGCCCCGCCGGAGCGCATCAGCAGCCGCGCAACCGCCTGCGCGCCCCCGTACACCCGCCCGGTCGGCGTCACCCAGAGCACCTCGCGCTCCGCCCGCTCCGCCGACACCTCACCCCGGCCGCCCGCGCGCCCGTCCAGCCCCGCCAGGTCGGCGAACTGGAACGGCACCGCCTCCCAGCCCCCCGAGGCCAGCGTCTGCCGCGGGTACCGCTCCGCCCAGCGCACGCAGGACGAACAGAACGCGCAGTCCCCGTCGAAGACCAGCACCGGATCCTTCACGACCGCTCCCCTTTCCCGGCTCCCACCGTCCATCCTGCCCCACCCGCGCCAAGGGCACCCCGGCGGGCATCGATCCGGCCGAAGCCGGGCATCATGCCCCTCGGGCCTCCGGTGACGGCACTTCGGACGATCATCCCCGCGGGGGTGCCACGGCACGGTAACCTGCCGCTGACAAGGGGAGGAGGGGACGCCACCGTGACCACACTCGACATGACCCCGGGTGCGCAGATACCCCGGACCGACACCGGCCCGCAGACCGCCATCACCCAGGGACTCTCCTCGACCGCCTACCGCGACGGCGAGATCCAGGGCTTCGTCGACGCCGTCACCGACGCCACGGCGAAGAAGGGCCGCTTCGCGCTCTTCCGCCCCAACCTGGGCGAGGCCTTCAGCAAGGCGATGGTCTCCCGCGCCCTGGGCGGCGGCCGCAAGCCCCTCGTCCCGGCCTTCGGAGTCGACACCCGCCAGGTCGTCGAACACTGCCTGGCCGCCGAGGAACTGCGCAACACCCGCGACCGGCAGCTCAGCACCATCACCGTGGTCACCGGCCTGCTCTTCCTCCCCGGCACCCTGATCTGGCTCGCCGCCTTCCAGCTCCGCGCCTGGCTCAAGCGGGACAACCCGAAGAACGCGGCCGTCTACGGCGCCATCGTGCTCACCGCGGCCGCCGCCCTCGCCGTCCTGCTCGCGGTGCGCCCGCCGGCCACCGGCGTCCTCGGCATCTACCTGCGCGTCACCATGCTCGCCCCGGCCATCGGCTGGTACCTGGCCCGCCGGATCGTCGAGCGCACCGCCGTGGACCTGCGCTCCCGCTGGCAGGCACTGGTCGAGGGCAGCGCCGTGGCGGCCTCCGTCGCCAAGGCCGTCCCCCGGGACGACCTCGACAAGAAGGCCGCCGACCTGCGCGACAAGCTCGGCCGGCTGGACGCCGAGCAGGAGACCAACATCCACCACTACGCCGGACCCAAGGGCATCCTCGGGGCCGGCCGCCGCTGGGGCGAATGGCGCCTGGCCGACACCCTCCACCCCGCCGAGGGCCACGCCGACTTCCGCGCCTTCCACCCCTGGGACCTGATCCGCCGGATCTCCTCCCACCTCAAGGGCCTCGGCATCAGCCACGTCGCCAACAGCGGCATGCCCAACGTCGCCATCAAGCAGTGGGTGGTCTTCGACATCGGCGAGGGCGCCGACGAGATCAGCCGCCCCGGCAACGCCGACATGGACGGCGACCGGATGCGCGACTTCGCGGTGCAGACCATCGCCGACAAGCAGACCTTCACCGGCGGCCCCCGGCACTACCTCGCCACCCAGTTCATCACCCACGACGGCAAGCTGGTCCTCACCTTCACCGTCACGGTCACCCTGCTCGCCAACGTCCTGAACATCACCGTGTCCAGCTACGCGCTCGGGCCGGTCAAGGGCGTCTTCTTCGACAAGCCCAAGGACAAGGAGAAGTCGGTCGCCAAGACCGTGAAGTTCTGGGAGGAGCGCACCGTCAAACTCCCCCTGATCGACAACGACGAGGTCGTCCGCCAGGCCGTCCGCGCCCCCTTCTACCGGATGCCCGGCCTGCTCGGCTGGCTCGGCGGCGGGCTCGGCCTGCCGGAGCCCTTCGGGCTGCGGCACTCCTGGGTCAACAAGCCCTGGGACAACCGCTCCATGGTCGACAACGCCCAGAACGCCTCCGTCCCGGTGCTCAGCGCCATCCACGCGGCCACGCTGGAGTTCCTGGAGGAGCACGACCTGGACGCCGACCGGTTCTTCAAGAACCGCACCTCGATCATCAAGTCCGAGGCGCAGAGCCCCCGGCCGTACAAGGTCGACCAGGTCGACGCCGGCTGAGCCGCGGCAGCACGCGGGAGGGCCCCACCGAGATCCTCGGTGGGGCCCTCCCGCGCGTCGTCCGGATCAGCTCTGGGGCCAGGCCTCGGCCAGCATCTTCCGGGTGTCCGCCAGCAGCTGCGGCAGCACCTTGGTGTGGCCGACCACCGGCATGAAGTTGGTGTCCCCGCCCCAGCGCGGCACCACGTGCTGGTGCAGGTGCGCCGCGATCCCGGCCCCGGCCGCCGCGCCCTGGTTCATCCCGATGTTGAACCCGTGCGCCCCGGAGGCCGCCCGCAGCGCCGTCATCGCCTTCTTGGTGAAGTCCGCCAGCTCGGCCGTCTCGGCCTCGTCCAGGTTGGTGTAGTCGGCCACGTGCCGGTACGGGACCACCATCAGGTGCCCGCCGTTGTACGGGTACAGGTTCAGCACCGCGAACACCGCACTGCCCCGGGCGATGATCAGCCCGTCCTCGTCGCTCAGCGACGGGATCGAGCAGAACGGACAGCCGTCGTCCGGAGCCGGACCGGTGGGCTTGTTCTCACCCTGGATGTAGGCCATCCGATGGGGGGTCCACAGGCGGCGGAATCCGTCCGGCTCACCGACGCCCCGCTGAAGTTCCGGCTCAGTCGTCATGCTGATCAGCATATTCGCCCGGCGCTGCTTGCAAAGCCGCGCGGGGCAGACTCTTCGAGAGCCTGCCCCGCGCGTGACGGTCCTGCTACCGGATCACACCTGGACCCGGTTCTTCACCGCGTCCACGATCTCGGCGACGGCCTCGGCCACCGGAACGCCGTTCTTCTGCTCGCCGTTGCGGTAGCGGAACGACACCGCGCCCGCCTCGACGTCGTCGTTGCCCGCGATCAACATGTACGGGGTCTTGGCTCGCTGAGCGTTCCGGATCTTCTTCTGCATCCGGTCGTCCGAGGTGTCCACCTCGACCCGGATCCCGTGCTTCTTCAGCTCGGCCGCGACCTCCAGCAGGTACGGCACGTGCTCGTCGGTGATCGGGATGCCGGTCACGGTGACCGGGGCCAGCCACGGCGGCATGGCGCCGGCGTAGTGCTCCAGCAGCACCGCGAAGAACCGCTCGATCGAACCGAACAGCGCCCGGTGGATCATGACCGGCCGCTGGCGCGAGCCGTCCGCCGCCGTGTACTCCAGGTCGAAGCGCTCGGGCAGGTTGAAGTCCAGCTGAATCGTCGACATCTGCCAGGTGCGGCCGATGGCGTCCTTCGCCTGCACCGAGATCTTCGGGCCGTAGAAGGCCGCGCCGCCCGGGTCCGGCACCAGCGGCAGGCCCTGCTTCTCGGCCACGCTCGCCAGGACGCGGGTGGCCTCCTCCCAGGTCTCGTCCGAGCCGACGTACTTGACCGGGTCCTTGGTCGACAGCTCCAGGTAGAAGTCGGTCAGACCGTAGTCACGGAGGAGGTTGAGCACGAAGGTCAGCGTGGAGTCGAGCTCCTCCGCCATCTGCTCGCGGGTGCAGTAGATGTGCGCGTCGTCCTGCGTGAAGCCGCGGGCCCGGGTCAGGCCGTGGACCACGCCGGACTTCTCGTAGCGGTACACCGTCCCGAACTCGAAGAGGCGCAGCGGCAGTTCACGGTACGAGCGGCCGCGCGCGTCGAAGATCAGGTTGTGCATCGGGCAGTTCATCGGCTTGAGGTAGTAGTCCACGCCCTCGTCGAGCTGCATGGGCGGGTACATGCCGTCCGCGTACCAGTCCAGGTGGCCGCTCTTCTCGAAGAGCTTCCCCTTGGTGGCGTGCGGGGTGTAGACGAACTCGTAGCCCTCCTCCTCGTGCCGCTTGCGCGAGTAGTCCTCCATGGCGCGGCGGATGATGCCGCCCTTGGGGTGGAAGACGGCGAGGCCGGAGCCGATCTCCTCGGGGATGGAGAAGAGGTCGAGCTCGTTGCCGAGCTTGCGGTGGTCGCGCTTCTCGGCCTCGACCAGGAAGTCCAGGTGGGCCTTGAGCTCGTCCTTGCTCGGCCAGGCGGTGCCGTAGATGCGCTGCAGCATCGGGTTCTTCTCGCTGCCGCGCCAGTAGGCGGCCGCGTTGCGCATCAGCTTGAACGCCGGGATGTGCCGGGTGCTGGGCAGGTGCGGGCCGCGGCAGAGGTCGCCCCAGCACTGCTCGCCGGTCTTGGCGTCCAGGTTGTCGTAGATGGTGAGCTCGCCGGCGCCGACCTCGACGTCCGCGCCCTCGCCGGCGGTGGCGGCGGAGCCCTTGAGGCCGATCAGCTCCAGCTTGTACGGCTCGGCGGACAGCTCCTCGCGGGCGGACTCGTCGGTGACCACGCGGCGGGAGAACTTCTGCCCGCGCTTGATGATCTCCTGCATCTTCTTCTCGATGGCCTTGAGGTCATCGGGGTGGAAGGGCTTCTCGACGTCGAAGTCGTAGTAGAAGCCGTCCTTGACCGGCGGGCCGATGCCGAGCTTGGCCTCCGGGTAGAGCTGCTGCACGGCCTGGGCCATGACGTGAGCGGTGGAGTGGCGCAGGATGTCCAGGCCGTCCTTGCTGTCGATCGCGACCGGCTCGACCTCCTCGCCGTCCTGGAGGACGTGGGCGAGGTCCTTGAGCTGGCCGCCGACGCGGGCGGCGATGATCGAGCGGTCGTCGGCGAAGAGCTCGGCGGCCGTGGTGCCCGTCGTCACCACGCGCTCTTCCCGATCGGGTTCGCGGCTGATGATTACCCGGACGTCCGTCACCGGTCTCTCCTGACGTGCTGGATTTCAGAGGACGCAACACTGCGCTGCGCGTGACGATGGTACCGAGAGCGCCGCCCCTACCGTCCACCTACGCCCCTTCTCCCCCTCTCTCCGCCTTCTCCCCGAGCGCTTTCAGCAGCCGTTCGCGGTCGCCTTCCTCCCAGCCGCAGAGTTCCAGTCCGTGCGGGCGGCTCAGCCGGCGGAAGCCGCCCTGCCGGTCCAGCCGGCCGGAGACCCGGACCGGCAGGCCCGCGAGGTGGGCCTCGGCGGCGAGCCGGTAGTCGGGGTCGGGCAGGCGGAGCTTGAGCTCGCGGACCTCCGCGCCGGTCAGCACCCGCAGCCGGACCGAGCCCGGTCCGGACGGGTCGGCGCGCTTGAGCCGGGTGACCACGCCGATCACGGTGACGGCGACGGCGGGCTCGCCGCGTTCCAGCAGGTCGGCGGCCTCCGCCAGGGCGGGCAGGTCGCCGGGGGAGAAGTCGAGGTCGATCCGGCGGTCCCCGAAGCCGCCCGGTGTCCCGGCGGCGGGCGACCAGGCGACGCTGAGCCGGGCGGCCGTCGCATCGCGCACCAGCTCCTCGACGGACCGGACGAGTTCCCGGCTGACCCCGGCCTGGACGGCGTTCCCGAAGGCCTCGGGCCCCTCGCTGATCCGGCGGTAGTCGACCGCGTCGCGCAGTGCCTCCAGGGCGCGGACCAGCGTGGTGACGGCGGCGCGGCCCTCGGGGGCGGGGGTGTACGCGGTGAGGGCGGCGCCCTGTTCGACCAGCAGGACGCGGTCCAGGAGGTCGCCGGCGAGGCCGTCCAGCCGGGCGCCGAAGTAGCCGGACCTGGTCCGGGCGGCCTTGGCGCCGGCCGCGAGCATCCCGCGCGCCGCCTGCCGGAGCCGTTCGGCCTCGTCCCAGGAGGCGGCCCCGGGCGGGCCGGAGGTCTCGCGGTGCCAGCGCAGCTCGTCGCCGGGGACGGCGAGGGCGAGCAGGATGGAACGGGCGGAGGGCGTGCGGGAGCGGGAGAGCGCGGTGACGGCGTCGGTGAGGAGTTCGACGGCGTCGTCGAAGCCGCCCCCGGCCGGGACGAGCAGGCTGGTGCCGGGTTCGTCGTCGGGCGGGGTCCAGCGGCCGTACCGGGCGGCCGGGCCGCCGCGGCGGATCCAGCCGTGCCGGGCGAGCAGGGTGGCCAGCACGTCCGGGTCGACGGCGGCCGGGTCGGGCAGGGGGCGGGCCGGTTCGTCCGGTCCGTGCGGCGGTGTCATGGGTCCGGTTCCTCCCTGCCGGGGCCGGGCCGTCACGGGCTGCCGCCCGCGCCGACCCGGGCCATGATGTCGCAGAGCGCGCGGTCGTCGAAGACCTTGCCGGTGGGCACCCGGACGTTGGTGCGCCGCTGCCCGGTGACCGGGTGGCCGGCCAGGTTGACCCAGTAGCAGCAGTGCCGCAGCTCCAGGGCGTCCGGGCGGGCCCGCAGCCAGTGGTCGACCCGGCGCGGCAGCAGCATCACGACCAGGAGTCGCGGCACGGCGACCCGGGGCCGGGCGAGCTTGCGCAGGTGGTCGTTGTCCAGGGTGAAGCTGAAGAACGGCCCCGCCGGGTCGGGCGCGACCTGCTGGGTGGCCTTGAGCTGGATCTTGACGGTGACCTCGTCGTCCACCCGGTGCTCCCGGGAGCCGTGGCTGACGTGCCAGTCGATGCCGTTGTCCGGGAACGGCTGGGAGAGCGAGCAGCCGGCCGCGGCGGCGACCGCGTGCAGATAGCCGACCTGCAGGGTCTCCATGCAGGCGGTGACCGCGAGGTTCCCCCGCAGGACGGCCGCCGCCTCCTCGGGTTGCGGCTGGGTCAGTGCCATCGCCCCGTGGCCTCCCCCGGTTCCGGGCCCGCCGCGCCGCGGCCGGGCCGGTCGATTCGAACGGGACAGTCATGGGCAGGATCCCCGGTCGGGCTTGGGCCAAACGGGTTGAAGCGGCGTCAGAACCGGGTATCACCCGGGCGCAACGCTCGTTTGAGGGGCAGTCATGCAGCAGCACTGGTACACGGGCCCGCTCGCCTCCTTCGACACCGAGACGACCGGCGTGGACGTGGAGAACGACCGGATCGTCTCGGCCGCCCTGGTCGTCCAGCTGGCGCCGGGCGCACCGACGCGGACCACCACCTGGCTCGCCGATCCTGGTGTGCCGATCCCGGACGGCGCCCGCGCGGTGCACGGCATCACCGACGAGCGGGTGCGCGCCCACGGCCGCCCGGCCGGCACGGTGGTGGCGGAGGTCGCCAGCGCGCTGGCCGCCGAGGCGAGGGCCGGGCACCCGGTGGTGGTGATGAACGCGCCGTACGATCTGACGCTGCTGGACCGGGAGTTGCGCCGGCATCACGGGCTGACGCTGGCCGCCGGGCCGGCGGCGGACGGGCTGGTGGTGCTGGATCCGCGGGTGCTGGACAAGCACGTGGACCGCTACCGCAAGGGCCGCCGGACGCTGACCGACCTGTGCGCCCACTACGGCGTGGAGCTGGCCGGGGCGCACGAGGCGGCGGCGGACGCGACGGCGGCGCTGGCGCTGACCCGGCGGATAGGTGCCCGCTACCCGGCGGCGCTCGGCGGGCTGACGGCGCTGGAGCTGCACCTTCGACAGGCGGTCTGGCACGCCGCGCAGGCGCGCGGGCTGCAGAGCTGGTTCGACCGCTCGGGGACGCCGGAGCGGGTGGACCTGTCCTGGCCGCTCCGGCCGGCCCGGTGCGGTTGCGGGCGCCGGCTGGAGCCGGGGCACGGTTGCGAGGCGGCGGCGTAGCGGGGTGGCCCGGCGTTCCGGACCCCGAACGCGCCGCAGGCCCTGACCGGTTTCCTGGTCAGGGCCTGCGTGCTGTCCGGGTGGGCGATACTGGGATCGAACCAGTGACCCCTTCGGTGTGAACGAAGTGCTCTCCCGCTGAGCTAATCGCCCGGGCAACGAGATGAACTCTAGCACCATTCAGGGCCGGTCGTACAACTCGGCCGTTCGGGAGCGACACCGACGCCTTCGCAGAACTCGCGCTCCGCGCGGAAGGTGACTGTGCCTCAGCCGATTACCGACGGCCCTTCAGGCTGATTCCGGAAATACATGTGAGGCCCAGTCGATAATCGACTGGGCCTCACATATCACAATGCATTCCGGTGGGCGATACTGGGATCGAACCAGTGACCCCTTCGGTGTGAACGAAGTGCTCTCCCGCTGAGCTAATCGCCCGGGTGCAGAGAAAACATTACCGCATCCCGGGGGGTGCTCCGACCACCCTCCCGGCCGGCGCCCCCGTCACCCGGGCAGCTCAGCCGCCGTCCGGCACCGTCCGGTCGACGGCGGCGGGCACCGGGAAGTGGGGTCGCCGCGGGCCGGGGCCGGGCCCGCCCGGGCCGTGATCTCCCCAGGACGGGGACCCGGGCCGCCGGGACCGTCCGCGGCCGGGCGGCGACGACGACACGATCGGTCCGGGCGCGGCGCCGGCGAGGCGGCCGGGAGGATCACCGCCACGCCGGGCCCGGCGTGGCGCCCGCGGGCGGGGCCGGGGCCGAGGCCTGCGGGCCGATCACCCGACCGCCGTCAACGGACGCGTCAGCCGCCACGTCGGATTCACCCGTTCCCGTGTTCCCGGCCGTCTTGTCGTTTCGCACAGTCACGCCGGGAAACTAACCAAGAAGCGCCCGGGTAATGCCGGGCCGGCCACCGCGAGGCGATTCCGCAATGCGCCGTAAGGGGTACGACTCGCGCCCGAATCGGGACAGAGGGGTTTACATCGGTCTTGGGGGTGGGATGGTCCGTTCGCCGACGTGCGATTCCCCGAGCGCACACTGAGCGAAAGGCCATGGCGCTTATGAACACCACGGTCAGCTGCGAGCTGCACCTGCGCCTCATCGTGTCCAGCGAGTCCTCACTGCCCGTCCCCGCGGGCCTGCGCTACGACACCGCCGACCCCTACGCCGTGCACGCCACGTTCCACACGGGCGCCGACGAGACCGTGGAGTGGGTGTTCGCCCGAGATCTCCTCGCGGAGGGGCTGCACCGACCCACCGGTACCGGCGACGTCCGGGTGTGGCCGTCCCGCAGCCACGGACAAGGGGTGGTCTGCATCGCCCTGAGCTCTCCGGAAGGAGAAGCCCTGCTGGAGGCCCCGGCCCGGGCGCTTGAGTCGTTCCTCAAGCGGACGGACGCCGCGGTGCCCCCCGGCACCGAACACCGTCACTTCGACCTCGACCGGGAGCTGTCCCACATCCTCGCCGAAAGCTGATCCCGACCGGAGGCGGTCACGCCCCGCCGACGGCGGGGCCCAACCCCCTGCCGTCATCGCAGCCGTCCTACTCGGGGGCACGGCAGCGGACTCAGCCGCGCACGGCGCGGTCTCGGGGCCGGTGGGCGGTCCGTTCCCACCGGAGCGGGTCCACAGCGCCGCAGGCGCCCGGCACCGAGGCCGGCCACC
>NZ_JBHTWX010000026.1:0-77615 GCF_042792155.1 Kitasatospora sp. NPDC056651
GGGAGCGGGGCCGCCGCCGTGTGTCCGGACGCCCCGGCCCGTGCTGACAGCCGGGTGACAGCGGGCTGACAGCGCACCGCCCCGGCCGACAGGGAGCTGACAGCCGGGGCGGGCAGCCTGGGGGCATGACAGGAATCGCGACGGCCCGGAACGACCGGGCGACCACCTCCGCGAACGCCGTGGAGGTCCAGGGGATCGTCAAGCACTTCGGCGAGACCAAGGCCCTCGACGGGGTCGACCTCACCGTCCGGGAAGGAACCGTCCTCGGTGTGCTCGGCCCCAACGGCGCCGGCAAGACCACCCTGGTGCGCATCCTCTCCACGCTGATCAAGCCGGACGCCGGCACCGCGTACGTCGGCGGCTACGACGTGCTGCGCCAGCCCAAGCAGCTGCGCCGCGTCATCGGCCTCACCGGCCAGTACGCCTCCGTCGACGCGCTGCTCTCCGGGTACGAGAACCTCTACCTGATCGGCCGGCTGCTCGACCTCTCCCGCCGGGACGCCAAGGCGCGGGCCACCGAGCTGCTGGAGCGCTTCTCGCTCACCGAGGCCGCCAAGCGCACCGCCCAGACCTACTCCGGCGGCATGCGCCGCCGCCTCGACCTGGCCGCCAGCATGATCGGCCGCCCCCGGGTGCTCTACCTGGACGAGCCCACCACCGGCCTGGACCCGCGCACCCGCAACGAGGTCTGGGACGAGGTGCAGCGGATGGTCGCCGAGGGCAGCACCGTGCTGCTGACCACCCAGTACATGGAGGAGGCGGAGCAGCTCGCGAACGAGCTGACCGTCATCGACCGCGGCCGGGTGATCGCCAACGGCGGCGTCGCCGAGCTCAAGGCGAGGGTCGGCGGCCAGACCCTCCAGGTGCGCCCGGCGAACCCGGCCGAGCTGCCGGACATGGCCCGCTGCCTGCGCGACATCGGCATCGCCAACGCCACCGTGTCGGCCGACACCGGACTGCTCGCGGTGCCGATCACCGACGACGGGCAGCTGACGGCGGTGATCGGGGTGCTCGGCACCCGAGGCTTCGCGATCGCCGGCATCGACACCAAGGTGCCCAGCCTGGACGAGGTCTTCCTCGCCATCACCGGCAAGCCCGCGGCCGCCGCGGACACCGCCCCCGCCGCCAGCCTCGCCAAGGAGCCCGTCGCATGACCACCGCCACGCTCGTCCCCGCCCGCGCGGAGGACAGCCGGATCGGCCTGGCCGGCACGATGCGCCACGTCGGCGCGCTGACCAGGCGCAACCTGATGCGGATCAAGGCCGACCCGGAGTCGATGTTCGACGCCGTGCTGATGCCGATCATCTTCACCGTGCTGTTCGTCTACGTCTTCGGCGGCGCCATGTTCGCCGGGGACCAGGACGCCTACAAGCAGTACATGATCCCCGGCCTGCTCGGGCAGACCGGCATGACGCTGGCGCTGGCCGTCGGCACCGGGCTGAACAGCGACTTCCAGACCGGGGTGATGGACCGCTTCCGCACCCTGCCGATCGGCCGGGCCTCGGTGCTGCTGTCCAAGATCGTCGCCGAGGCGCTGCGCGCGCTGATCTCCTCCGCGATCCTGCTGACCTTCGCCTTCCTGCTCGGCTTCGAGCTGAAGACCGGCGTGCCGGAGCTGCTGGCCGCGGTCGGCCTGTCGATGGTGTTCGGCATGTCGATCGTCTGGATCTCGATGCTGCTGGGCATGTCCCTGAAGAGCGCCCAGGCCGTGCAGGGCGTCTCCATGCTGGTCCTGATGCCGCTCCAGTTCGGCAGCTCGATCTTCGCGCCGACCGACACCATGCCTGGCTGGCTCCAGTCCTTCACCAAGGTCAACCCGCTGTCCGCGCTGGCCGACGCCTCCCGGGCGCTGCTCAACGGCCAGGGGGCGGTGGCCCACCCCGTGATGATCGTGCTGATCTGGTCGGCGGCCGCCACCGCGATCTTCGCCCCGCTGGCGGTGGCCCGCTTCCGCAAGCGGGTCTGAGCGAGCCGGGGCGTGGAACCGGCCGGCGCCCGGGGACAGGGCGCCGGCCGGTGGACGGGCGGTCGGCCGGGTGACCAGGGGACGGGGACCCGGCCGGCCGCTCGACCGATCGGGTCCGGCCGATGAAGTCCGGTCGATGGAGTCCGGTCGAGCGGGGCCGACCGATGGGGGCTCAGCCGAGCAGCCCGTCCAGCAGCCGCTGGGTCTGCTCCTGGGTCATCCCGTCACCGGTGCGGTACGCCGCCCCGTACCCGGCCTCGCCCAGCAGTCCGCGCAGCACGGCGGCCGACCGCTCGCGCTCGGTGCGGTCCAGGTAGCCGCCCTTCGGACCGTTCAGCCCGCCGTGCGCGCCGAGCAGCACGGCCGCCGTACGGGCCCGCTCCAGGTCCCCGTCCCGTTCGGCGAAGGCACGCAGCACCCCGGCCGCGGCGGGCACCACCATGATCGTCATCTGCTCGGCGAACCCGGACGCGGCCGTCACCGAGAGCAGCGTCCGCCGCCCCTCACGGAGCAGGGCGAGCCCCCGGTCCGGATCGCCGGACCGGGCGACGATCCAGCCCCGGGAGGCGGTGAGCATCCCGGAGACGATGCTCGGCGCGACGTTTCCCACGACGCCCGGCGCGACGCTTCCCGGCCTGCCCCGCTCCAGCAGGTCCAGTTCGGCCAGGGCCTGCGGGTACTCCTCGCGCTGGGCGTGCAGGCCGGCCAGCGTCAGCCGCCCGAACAGCACCGCACCGGACTCGGCGTGGTCCGCGACCACCGGCCCGAGGCCCTCCACCGTCTCCCGGATGAGCCGCTCCCCGCGATCCGTGTCCAGCTCCATCAGGGCGCTGCCGAGGTTCACCCGCAGGATCGGCACCTCCTGCGACGCCCCCAGCCGCTCGACCAGTTCGATCGCCCGCCGGTACGCGGCGACCGCGGCCTCGGCCTCGCCCCGGATGGCCAGCGACTCGCCGCGGGCCGACAGCGCCTGGGAGACGCCCCACAGGTTGCCGGCCTGCTCGAACAGCTCCAGGGAGCGTTCGCCGTCCCGCATGCCCTGTTCCCCGCCGCCCGGCCAGTCGTTCATCATCTTGGCCCGGATCTGCAGGATGAAGGCCAGGTCGTTCGCGCTGCCGTGCTCCTCGCAGCCGCGGACCGCGTCCTCCATCAGGTCGATCATCAGCTCCATGCGGCCGGTCAGGAAGGCGCCGAAGACCCGCATGATCGCCGGGAAGCGGTAGGACTGCGGCAGCTCGGGGGTGTAGACGTCCATCAGCCGCTGGGCGGTCTCGACCGCCTTCGGATCGCCGAGGACCTCCAGGTTCCCCTCGAACATCCCGATCAGCCGGTACATCGTGAGCAGCCGGCGGGCCTCCTCGACGACGCCCTCGGGCATCGGGACGCCGTACTCCAGCACGTCGCGCTCCAGCGGCACCGCCGGCGGGGCGCCCGGCGCGAACGCGTCCCGGCCCAGGGCCGCGACCGCGCTGTACCAGCCACGGGCCTCCAGGCCGTAGCCGCGCAGCGACCAGTACCAGCTCATGCCGGTGGTCAGCACCAGGCCCTGCTGCTCGTCCCCGAGGTCGATCGCCCGGCGCAGCGCGGCCCGGATGTTGTCCTGCTCGCGGTCCAGCACCGCCAGCCAGTGCAGCTGCCGGGGCCCGTGGACGTCCCGGCCGGCGGTGCCGACCATGGCGCGGAAGTGCGCCAGGTGGCGGGACTCCGTGCCGGCGCGGTCGGCGGCGGACTCGGCGAGGCGCTCGGTCGTGTACTCGTGGATGGTCTCCAGCATCCGGTAGCGCGGCAGGCTGGCCCCGTCCAGGTCGGCGACCAGCAGGGACTTGTCGACGAGCGACAGCAGCAGGTCGGCGACCTCGCCGGAGGCCACGTCGGTGCCGTCGGCGCAGACCGCCTCGGCGTCCTCCAGCTGCCAGCCGCCCGCGAACACCGACAGCCGGCGCAGCACCGCCCGCTCCCGCTTGCCCAGCAGGTCCCAGCTCCAGTCGACCACCGCGCGCAGGGTCTGCTGGCGCGGCAGCAGGGTGCGGCTGCCCGCCGTGAGCAGCGCGAACCGGCCGTCCAGCCGGTCGGCTATCTGGCGCGCGGTCATCACCCGCAGCCGGGCGGCGGCCAGTTCGATGGCCAGCGGCAGCCCGTCCAGCCGGCGGCAGATCTCGGCGCAGGCCTCCGGGTCGCCCTGCGGGTCGAAGCCCGGACGGGCGGTGGCGGCACGCTCGGCGAACAGCCGCAGCGCGACGGGGTCGGGCAGCGGCTCGACCGGCAGCACCGTCTCGCCGGGCACGCCCAGCGGCTCGCGGCTGGTGGCGAGCACGGTGAGCCCGGGGCACTCGGCGAGCAGGACGTCGGCGAGGTCGGCGGCGGCCTGGATCAGGTGCTCGCAGTTGTCCAGGACGAGCAGCATCCGGCGGTGGCCGCAGTGCTCGACCAGCCGGCGCACCGGGTCCTCGGCGCGCTTCTCGATCACCTCGGCGACCATGCTGTTGGTGTGCAGCACGATCTCGCGCAGGCCGAGCGCCGAGACCACGGCGGCGGGCACCGCGCCCGGACTCTCCAGTGGGGCGAGCTCGGCCACCCAGACGCCGTCCGGCCAGTTCCCGGCGGACTGCTCGGCGCGGCCGGCCTCGGTCGACAGACTGGTCTTGCCGGAGCCGCCGGGGCCGATGAGCGTCACCAGTCGACGATCCGTCAGCATTCCACGCAGGGTGGCGAGTTCGCCCTCCCGGCCGACGAAGCTGGTCAGCCGGCCGCGCACGTTGCCGCCGGGGCGCGGGGGCAGCGGCGCGTCCGGGGCGGGGGCGGCGGGGGCGGGCTCCGGCTTCGGCGCCGCCGGGGCGGTCAGGACTGTCGGGGCAGACAGGGCTTCCGGGACCGTCGGGGCGGTCAGGACCGTCGAGGCCGTCGAGGCCGCCGGGGCTTCCGGGGCCGTCGGGGCGAGCAGCTCGGCGTACAGGGACCGGAGTCGGTGGCCCGGGTCGACGCCGAGCTCCTCGGCCAGCGCGCGCCTGGTCCGCTCGTAGTGGCGCAGCGCCTCGGCCGTCCGGCCGCTCTCGTGCAGCGCCCTGAGCATCAGCAGCTGCAACGACTCGTCCAGCGGCTGCCGTTCGCACAGTTCGGCGAGCTCGGCGACCAGCTCGGCGGCCCGGCCGAGGCCGAGGTCGGCGGTGATCCGGTGGCGGCGGGCCTCCTCGCGCTGGGCCTCCAGCCGGGTGGCCGGGCCGGTGCGGTCCGGCAGGTCGGCCAGGGCGGGGCCGCGCCACAGCGCCAGGGCGGCGAGCAGCTTCTCGGCGGCGAGCGGGTGGTCCCCGGTGTCCAGGGCGCGACGGCCCTCGACGGCCAGCCGCTGGAAGTCGGCGAGGTCGCCGGACGGGCCGGTCAGCCAGTACCCGGCCGGGCCGGAGCCAACCTCGCCCCGGCCGATGGTGCGGCGCAGCCGGCCGACCAGGGTCTGGAGCGCGGCGGAGGAGTCCTGCGGCGGCTCGGCCTCCCACACCTCGGCCACCAGCACGTCGGCCGGCACCGGCCGGCCCTGCCGCAGGGCCAGTGCGGCGAGCAGGGCCCGCAGCCGGGCGCCGCCGATGGGCACCGGGGTGCCGTCGTCGTGGTGGGCCGTCGTCGTCCCGAGGATGCCGTAGTACACCGGACCATTCTGGTCGATCTCCGGGGCAAGGGCCTCACCTTTGTGCCGGGCCCCGGTCGGGGCGCGGAACGCGACCGCGCGCCCGGACGTTCACCGGGAGCGGCTTGTCCGGTCACCGGCCCGCCCGGCATGATCGGACCCCTGCCCGCCTTCCTCGGACCCCTCGGAGCTCTCCCGCCATGACCTTCGCCGCCACGCCGCGCTCCCGCAGCGAGGACCGCCGGATCAGCCCGGTGTTCTGGGTGCTCCTCGCCGCCCTCGGCACCTCCGGGTGGGCGCTCTACTCCGGCTACGGCAACATGCGGTTCGGGATCTTCCTCTTCGTGGTGACGGGCTGGATGGTCTCCCTCTGCCTCCACGAGTACGCCCACGCGCGCACCGCGCTGCACGGCGGCGACATCAGCGTCGGCGCCAAGGGCTACCTGACCCTCAACCCGCTGAAGTACGCGAACGCGCTGCTCAGCTTCGTGCTGCCGATCGTGTTCATGCTGCTCGGCGGCATCGGCCTGCCCGGCGGCGCGGTCTGGATCGAGCGGCACCGCATCCAGGGGCGGCTCAAGCACAGCCTGGTCTCGGCGGCCGGGCCGCTGGTGAACCTGGTCGCCGCGGTGTTGATCCTGGTGCCCGTCAGCGCGGGCTGGCTGGACGACCCCGAGGTGCACACGACCTGGAACGGCTACGAGCTCATGGTCTCGCCGCTCGCCCTGGCGCTGGGCTTCCTCGGCATGCTGCAGCTGAGCGCGGCCCTGCTGAACCTGCTGCCGGTGCCGGGCCTGGACGGCTACGGGATCGTCGAGCCCTGGCTGTCGCACAAGACCCGGCGCGCGGTCGAGCCGTTCGCGCCGTACGGGATGCTCGCGGTGTTCGCCCTGCTCTGGCAGCCCCAGGTGAACGGGCTGTTCTTCGACGCCGTCTACGGCCTGATGGAGCTGCTCGGCGTCGACCGGGTCTACGCCCAGATCGGCCACGAGCTGTTCAGGTTCTGGACGGGCTGACCCCGGCCCCCGGTCGGGTCAGCCCTGCTGGGCCGGCGCGGCGGCCTCGGCGATCTTCGCCCGGCGGCGGTTCATCCACAGCACGTTGCTGGCCACACCGGCCATCGGCAGCCAGATCAGGCCCAGCCAGAAGCCCTGGGTCAGCGAGAAGACGGCGGCGGCCAGCGCGAGGACGACGACGATCAGGGCGAGCACGGACGTGCGGGGCATGGCGGCGGACTCCTAGGACCGGGTACGGACGGCCGGGTTGCGGCCGGGACCCATTGTCGCCGACCTCACCTCCGGAGCGGGCCCAGGGGTGAGGTCGACACGGCGGCCGGTGCTCAGACGTCGGTGATCCGCAGGCCCGCGTGGGCCTTGTAGCGGCGGTTGACCGAGATCAGGTTCGCCACCAGCGCCTCCACCTGGTGGGCGTTGCGCAGCCTGCCCGCGAAGACGCCGCGCATCCCGGGGATGCGGCCGGCCAGGCCGCGCACGACGTCGGTGGCCTCCCGGTCGTCGCCGAGCACCATGACGTCGGTGTCGATGGTCTCCACCGACTCGTCCTGGAGCAGCACCGCCGAGAGGTGGTGGAAGGCGGCGGTGACCCGGGAGTCCGGCAGCAGCGCGGCGGCCTGCTCGGCGGCGCTGCCCTCCTCCGGCTTCAGCGCGTAGGCGCCCTGCTTGTCGAAGCCGAGCGGGTTGACGCAGTCCACGACGATCTTGCCGGCGAGGTCCTCGCGCAGCGCCGTCAGGGTCGCGGCATGGCCGTCCCACGGGACGGCGATGATCACCACGTCGCTCTCCCGGGCGACGGTGGCGTTGTCCGAGCCGCGCACGCCGAGGCCCAGGTCGGCGGCCGAGGCCTCGGCCCGGGCGGCGTCGCGGGAGCCGATGATCACCTGCTGGCCGGCCTTGGCCAGCCGCAGGGCCAGTCCCCGCCCCTGGTCGCCGGTGCCGCCGAGGACACCGACCACCAACTGCGAGACGTCCGGCACCGCGTGGGCCGGGTTTGTCGCTGAATCGAGGGAAGTCATGGGCCGATCTTGCCAAATCCCCGGCCCCGCGGGACATCCTGGCCCGCATGGACGCGCTGAGAGTTGCGGCACTCCGGGACCGGCTGACCGGAACGGGCTGGCTGGAGGCGGTCGGCGGCTTCGCCGGGGTGTTGCGCCACTCGGTGGAGCGGCGCCGGGCGAGCGGGCTGCTGCTGGTCGGCACCGAGGCGTACGAGCCCTGGCACCTGGCCGCCCACCTGGACGACGAGGCCGCCTGGTCGGACGTCCCCCGGCTGGCACCCACCCTGCTGCGGCACCAACCGTCGGCCGACGCCCCGGCCCACCTGACGCACGGCCTGGCCCGGCTCACCGAGGCCGGGCGCGGCGCCACCGTGCTGGTGGTGGCGCCGGTGGCGGCCGGCGCCCCGCTGCTGGAGCGGCTCCACGACGCCCGGCGGCAGGGCGCGACGGTGCTCGCCCTGGAGGGGGGCGGGGCCGCCGGCGCCACCGGTGCCACGGGCGCCGGCGACTTCGCCGAACTGCGCGGCCTCGCGCACGAGCTGCTGGCCGTCGGCACCGCCGACGAGGAGCCCTTCGACCTCGCCCAGCACCTGGTCAGTGTCGCCGCCGGGCAGCGGACCGGCCGCCGCTCCGTCCGGGACCGGCTCGCCGGACTCGCCGGGCGGCTCTCGGCGCCCACGATCAGCCGCTGGTGAGCCGGGCCCCGCCGCCCGCCGACCCCCGCCGCCCGGTTCACCGACCGGTCGAAAACCCGTTGCAGAACCGGCAGCCGCCCGTCGAGGATGACCGTTCGTGAACGTCGACGAACCACCGCATCCCCCCACGCCCGGCCGTGCCCGGAGGCTGCTGGGTTCGCTGACGCCCGACCTCTCCCCCTGGCGCGCCTCGCGCGACTTCCGCTACCTGTGGACCTCCGGCTGCGTCACCAGCTTCGGCGGCTTCCTGACCCTCGTCGCCGTGCCGATGCAGATCAAGGAGCTCACCGGTTCCTCCTTCGCGGTCGGCCTGGTCGGCGCCGTCGAACTCGTGCCGCTGATCGTCTTCGGCCTGTGGGGCGGCGCCCTCGCCGACGCCCTGGACCGCCGCAAGCTGGTGCTGCGGGCGGAGGTCGCGCTCGGGCTGCTGGCCGGGTTGCTGCTGCTCAACGCCCTGCTGCCGAACCCGCTGCTCTGGCCGATCTACCTGGTCGCCGCGCTGGTCGCGGCCGCCGACGGCATCCAGCGCCCGGCGCTGGACTCGTTGCTCCCCCGGCTCGTCCCGCACCAGCACCTGACCGCCGCGTTCGCCCTCAAGTCGCTGTACCGCAACGCCGCTTCGGTGGCCGGTCCGGCGCTGGCCGGTGTCGTGGTGGCCTTCGCCGGGGTGCAGACCGCGTACGCGCTGGACGTCCTCTCCTTCGCCTTCTCGCTGCTGCTGCTCGTCCGGATCAAGGCGGTGCCGCCGCCGACCGGCGCCGAACGGCCTTCGGTCCGGGCGGTGTTGACGGGTGTCCGGTACGCGTGGAGCCGCAAGGACCTGCTCGGCACCTACGCGATCGACATGTGCGCCATGCTGTTCGCCTATCCGGTGGCCGTCTTCCCCTTCCTGGCCTCGGAGTTGGGGGCGGACTGGGCGCTCGGACCGATGTACGCGGCCTCGGCCCTGGGCGCCCTGCTGGTCGGCGCGACCAGCGGCTGGACCTCCCGCGTCCACCGGCACGGGCGGCTGCTGGTGGTCGCCGCCGTCGCCTGGGGCGCGTCGATGGCTCTCGCCGGACTGACCGCGCACATCTGGGTGGTGCTGCTCGGCCTGGCGCTGGCCGGCGGCGCCGACGAGATCAGCGGGCTCGCCCGCTCGACCATGTGGAACCAGTCCATCCCGGACGAGGTCCGCGGCCGGATGGCCGGAGTCGAACTGCTCAGCTACTCCGTCGGCCCCCAGCTCGGCCAGGTCCGGGCCGGCACCATGGCCGGACTGGTCGGCGTGCGCGCCGCGGTCTGGGTCGGCGGCGCCGCCTGCGTGGTCGCCGTCCTCGCCGTCGCCGCCGCCCTGCCGAGGCTCCTCGCCTACGACGACCGCACCGACCCGCACGCCGCCGCCGTCCGCGCCGAACACGAACGCGCCACCCGGGAGGCCGCCCCGGCGGCCTGAAGGCCGCACCTGACGCGACTACTCGGCGCCCTCGTCCTTCGGCCGGTCGCTCCAGCGCGGGTCCTCGCGCCACTCCCGGTTGCGCTCGTCCGCGATCCGCAGGGCCTGGGCGGCCTCCTCGGGGGTGGCGTACGGGCCCAGGCGGTCCTTCGCCGGGCACTCCGGGCCCTCCTCGACCTTGTTGTGCTTGATGCAGTAGAACCACTCACCGGGCTTGCCGGCCGGCTTGCGGTTGAATCCGAAGGGCATGACGCTCTCCCGTTCCGAAGGATGGGTCGGTACCGATCATTCCCCGCCCGGTACGGGGCCGCACACCGCCCGGGGGCGGCGGGGGCCGGAGACTAGACTCGCGGCATGGCTCTCGTACCCGGCACCCAGTCCCCCACCCGCAAGGTCCCGGCGCACATCGCGCGCCCCGAGTACGTCGGCAAGCCCGCGCCGACGCCGTACACCGGGCCCGAGGTGCAGACCGCCGAGACGATCGAGAAGATGCGGATCGCCGGCGGAATCGCCGCCCGGGCGATGGAGGAGGCGGCCAAACTGATCGCCCCCGGCGTCACCACCGACACCCTGGACGCCGTCGCCCACGCGTACATGTGCGACCACGGCGCCTACCCGTCCGACCTCGGCTACCGGGGCTTCCCCAAGTCCGTCTGCACCTCGATCAACGAGGTGATCTGCCACGGCATCCCGGACTCGACCGTGCTCCAGGACGGCGACATCGTCAACATCGACGCCACCGCGTACATCCACGGGGTGCACGGCGACCTCAACGCCACCTACCTGGTCGGCGACGTGGACGAGGAGTCGCGGCTGCTGGTCGAGCGCACCCGGGAATCCCTCAACCGGGCGATCAAGGCGGTCAAGCCGGGCCGTCAGATCAACGTCATCGGGCGGGTCATCGAGTCCTACGCCAAGCGCTTCGACTACGGCGTGGTGCGGGACTTCACCGGCCACGGCATCAACACGTCGTTCCACTCCGGCCTGATCGTCCCGCACTACGACAGCGAGCGGGCCACCGAGGTGATCAAGCCCGGCATGACCTTCACCATCGAGCCGATGCTCACCCTGGGCACCTACGACTACGAGATCTGGCCGGACGGCTGGACGGTCGTCACCAAGGACCGCAAGCGCACCGCCCAGTTCGAGCACACCCTGGTGGTCACGGCGGACGGCGCGGAGATCCTCACGCTGCCGTAACGGCGTGACGGCGTGACGGCGTAATGACGTATCGCCGTCACGCCACCGCCCCGCAACGGTGTCGCCCCGAGGTGGGCGCCGTCAGCCGATCAGCCACTGCTCCTCGGCGACGGCGCCCACCTCGGTACAGGCGTCGGTGAGCACGTCGAGGACGCGCAGCGGGTCCGGCAGCGGCTGCTCGGGCCCGCGCAGCCACCGCACCCGGGAGCCGTCCGGCAGCGCGGCCGGCGGCAGCAGGGTGTACGAGCCGCGGCAGTGCCAGCGCAGGCCGGGGTGCTCGGACATGGTGTCCGGGGTGGAGTCGAGCGCGCTCGGCCACCACTCGTCCTCGTCCTGCGGGGTGCCGCGGGTGGCGGTGAAGAACAGGTAGCGGTCCTCGCCGACGGCGGCGACCGGGCCCTCGACGCCCAGCGCCGTCAGCCGTTCCAGCGCCAGCCGTCCGGCCTCCGCCGGGACGTCCAGCACGTCGTGCACCCGGCCGGTGGCGGTGACGAAGTTGGCCTCCGGGTCGCGGGCGAGCCAGCGGGAGAGCTGCTCGGTGTCGGTGGTGGCCTGGGTCTGCCAGGCGAAGGAGACCGGATGCTGGGCCGGGGCCGGGCAGGCCACCCGGTCACAGGAACACCGGTAGCCGGCCGGATGGGCGGCGGGCGCGAGCGGGAATCCGGCGCGCACCGCGCCGAGCAGCTGATCGAGTCCGGCGGCCGGACCGTCCGCGCCCCCCGCCCGCTGACGATCACGCTTCTGCCACCAGGTCGTCCACCTGCTGCCGGCTTCCATCGGGCCCCTTCCGCGCAACTGCCGTGCCTGGTGCGACACAGCGTTCGACGTACCACTCGACGCAACGCACGGCGCCCCCGACTGCTTCCCGGGGTGCTCGGCCCTGACGTCCGCGCCCTGTCGGCCGCGGCCCGGGGTCACCGGACGGCCGACGCCCGGGTCACGGTACGCAGTCGCGGCAGCACGCTGTCCGCGCCAAATCGGCCGGAGGGCGCGCGGATTCGCGCCTCGCCCGGCCCGTACGGGCCCGCTGACCCGGGTGGACCCCGAGGGCGTAACAGGAAGGATAAGGGTGCGGAGGGCCTGCGGATGACCGGGGGCGGTGCCTCTCCGGTCACACTCGCGGCGGCGGCCCCGGAGCCCGGTCCCGGGTCACCCGCGGAGGTGAGACCCTGGGGGGATGAAGAGCGCGGACACCGCATTCGTCGGCGGCCCCCTGGACGGACGGGTCCTCCCCATCCCGCTGGGCCCGATGCTCGGCGTGCCCAAGAAGTACAAGGTCCCGGTCCCCGCGCACGACGGGGTGCCCGCGCGCACACTGGTGTACGTCCGGAGCAAGCAGGTTCGGGGCCTGAGCTGGTTCTGGCGCTACGAGTACGACGAGGCGGCCTCCGGCTGACGGCCGCCGCCTCCCGCGAGCGCTCCCCGGGAGGTCGGCATGGCGAGGACGGTACGGCACCGGCGGAGCCACTCCGGGGCGGCCGCCCACCACAACCGGCAGGTCGCCGGGGTGACGGCGGCCCTGCTCGCGGTGGTCTGCGTCTACACGGTGGCGATCGGCCCGGACGCCTGGCTCTGGTTCGGCTGGGCGGTGCTGCTGCTGGTCTGCGTGGCGCTGTTCGCGGTCAGCCCCTGAGCACCGCCCGGCTCCCGGATCGGCGGTCAGTCGTCCTCGGCGAGGATCAGGTACAGCTTCTTGCGGGCCTCGGTCAGCACCGCCAGGCCCTTGGTGCGCTGCGCCGGGGTGCCGGTGGCCATGACCTGGCGGATCGCCTGGTCGACGGCACCGAGGGCCTGTCCGACCTCCTGGACGGCCTCCCAGTCGACCTCCTGGCCGGCCTCCGCCCACGGCTCGGCCGGTCCGGCGTCGGCCTCGGCCCGGCCCGCCTCGGTGAGCGAGACCAGCCGCTTGCCGCCGACCTCCTCCGCGGTGATCAGGCCCTCCTCCTCCAGCAGCTGGAGGTTGGGGTAGATCGACCCCGGGCTGGGCCGCCAGGCCCCGCCGGTCCGCTCGGCGATCTCGGCGATCATCTCGTAGCCGTGCATCGGCCGCTCCTTGAGCAGCGCCAGCAGCGAGGCCCGGACGTCACCGCGCCGGGCCCGGCCGCCGCGCCGCCCGTGCGGGCCGCCGCGCCGAGCGCCGTGCCCGCCGAAGCCGTGCCCGTACGGGCCACCCATCGGCCGGCCGGGCCCTCCGCCGCCGAACGGCGGCCCGAACCCGCCGAACGCCTCCCGGCCCTCGAAGCCCGCCCCGGGCATCCCCCGGAACTCCGGACCCGGGCCAGGGCCACGGCGCCGGCCTTCGCCGCGCGGGCCCTCCCAGCGGAATCGCCTGTCCTGACGTTCTGAGCGCATCGCGCCCACCTCCTGGAATCCATGAGGTTCATGCGGTTCGACGAAACAGTCGAGTCACTGTCTCGATAGCTCGACGATATATCGGTGACTGTCGCTCGTCAACGATTCCGACACGCCCGCGAACCGGCGCGATTCCCCGTCCAGCCGCTACGGTGGCGGGCATGGCCGCAGAACGAGACCTTGCGACGCTGCTGCGCGGGATGAGCCCGCAGCTCAACCCGGGGCGGTACGTCTACTGCACGCTCCCCGCGCGGGTGCCCGCCGGCATGCGGCCGGTGGTGACCGTCGCCGAGCCCGAGGGGGTGACGGTGGTGGTCACCCAGGAGGAGGCGGACGCGCTCGGCCTGCGCTACGAGTACGTCGCGGCCTGGATCACCCTGCGGATCCACTCGGCCCTGGAGGCCGTCGGCCTCACCGCCGCCGTCTCCGGCCGGCTCGCCGAGGAGGGCATCAGCTGCAACGTGGTGGCCGGCTTCCACCACGACCACCTGTTCGTCGCCGCCGACGACGCCGAGCGCGCCGTCCGGGCCCTGGAGGAACTCGCCGCACGCTCCGGCTGACGACGCCGAGTGGCCGTCTCCCCGGACGCCTCCAAAACTGGAAGCGACCGCGCGGCCACCCGGGCCGCCGGCCCCACCGGAAGGAGACGGCCGCCATGGCCATCTGCGTCACCTGCGGCAACGACTACTGGCTGGCCTTCGAGGTCAAGACGGTCACCGGCGACACCTACACCTTCGACAGCTTCGAGTGCGCGATGGAGAAGCTCGCCCCGCGCTGCGAGCAGTGCGACGTCCGGATCGTCGGGCACGGCGTCGAGGTGGCCGGCATGTTCTTCTGCTGCGCCAACTGCGCCCGCGTCAACGGCGGCCTCGGCGACCAGATCCGCGACGCCGTCGGCGCCCGCCCCGCGTAGCGCGGGCCGCCCCGCCCGGCCGGGCGGGGAAGGAGAAGGGGGCGGAAGAGTCGGCCTGTACGCCGGGTTCTGTCACCCGGGTTGCTTGCGCGGCCCGGGGAGACGGCCATCCATCTAGGGCTGCCGTTGCCGACAGCCTCGTGCGGTCCACCCGCGAGCTCGGGCGAGCAGCCCTCGAACACTCGCGCACGGTGCCCGAGGGCACCGATCTTGACCTTGCTCCAGGTGGGGTTTACCTAGCCGGCCGGGTCACCCCGGTCGCTGGTGGTCTCTTACACCACCGTTTCACCCTTACCCACCACGCGAAGCGGTGGGCGGTCTGTTTTCTGTGGCACTGTCCCGCGGGTCACCCCGGGTGGGCGTTACCCACCACCCTGCTCTGTGGAGCCCGGACGTTCCTCGGCGGGTCTGGGACCCGTCGCGACCGCCCGGCCGGCTCTTCCGCCGTAGTGGTCATCGTAGCCGCTCGGGCGGCGCCTCCCGTACACCGGACCGGGCGGGCTGCACCTCGGAGCCGAGGCGGGCGGCCACCCGGGCGGCCGACGCGCTCGCCCGGGCGGTGGTGGTGGCCAGGCCCAGGACCAGGACCGCGCCGCCGAGACCGGCCAGGATCCACCAGCCCGCGTGGCTGGCCGGGGCGAACCCGGTCACGACCGGACCGGCCACGGCCGAGGTGACGACCGTACCGATCACCGCCACGCCCAGCGACTGGCCGACCTGACGGCTG
This sequence comes from Kitasatospora sp. NPDC056651, assembly GCF_042792155.1. Taxonomy (NCBI): domain Bacteria; kingdom Bacillati; phylum Actinomycetota; class Actinomycetes; order Kitasatosporales; family Streptomycetaceae; genus Kitasatospora; species Kitasatospora sp. NPDC056651. The sequence continues at coordinate 14,922 of NZ_JBHTWX010000026.1, forward strand.
GTCGAGGCCACCGCGGCCGCCACACCCGCCTGGGCCCGCGGCATGCCGGACACCGCGGCGTTGGTGATCGGCGCGTTCACCATGCCGAAGCCGAAACCGAACAGCGCGTACGCGACCAGCAGCAGCGCCGCCGGGGAGTCGGCGGCGAGCCGGGTGAGCAGCAGCCCGCTGGCGGCGAGGCCGAGCCCGGCCGCCACCAGCGGCACCCGCGGGCCCCGGCTGCCGACGATCCGTCCGGACAGCGGCGCGCAGACCAGCATCATCCCGGCCATCGGCAGCGTCCACAGACCGGCCTCGACCGGGCCGTAGTGCCGGACGTCCTGGAGGTAGAGGGTGCTGAGGAAGAGGAAGCCGCCGAGCGCGGCGAAGGCGCAGACCGCGGTGACGGCGGCGCCGGTGAACGGGGCGCCGGCGAAGAACCGCGGGTCCACCAGCGGCTCGGCCACCCGCCGCTCCCAGAGCGGGAAGACGATCAGCGCGGCCACCGCGGTCGCGGCCAGGGCGAGGATCAGCGGGGAGGTCCAGCCGTTGCCCGGGCCCTCGATGATCGCGGCGGTGCCGCAGCCGAGCAGCACGATCATCAGCAGCTGCCCCACCGGGTCCAGCCGGCGCGGGCGGGGCGCGCGGGACTCCGGGACGTAGCGGGCGGTCAGCGCGATGGCGGCGAGCGCCACCGGGACGTTGATCAGGAAGATCGACGGCCAGCCGGCGCCGTCCACCAGGAAGCCGCCGAGCAGCGGGCCGAGCGCCATCGAGATGCCGACCACGCCGCCCCAGACGCCGATCGCCCGGGCCCGCTCCTTCGGGTCGGTGAAGGTGTTGGTGATGATCGACATCGCCACCGGGTTGAGCATCGAGCCGCCCACCGCCTGGAGCGCCCGGAACGCCACCAGCCACCCCAGGCTCGGCGCCTGGCTGCACAGCAGCGAGCCGAGCGCGAAGCAGACCAGGCCGGTCTGGAACACCCGGCGGCGGCCGAAGCGGTCGGCCACCGAGCCGAACAGCATCAGCAGCGAGGCCAGGACCAGGGTGTAGGCGTCGATGATCCACTGGAGTCCGGACGCCGGGGCGTCCAGGTCCCGCTGGATCACCGGCAGGGCGATGTTCACCACGGTGTTGTCGAGGCCGACGATGAACAGGCTCAGGCAGCAGATCGCGAGGACGAGCAGCCGGCGGCGCGGTCCGGGGGCGGACGACTGGGGATCGGGCACGGACCGATCCTCCCACCGCGGACCGGGCCGGGGCGGACGGACGGCCCGTCCGGGTGGCGGGCCGGTCGGCGGCCGACGGGCGCGGTCGGGGCGGTCGGGGGGCGGTCGGGGGGCGGTCGGGGGCGGTGTAAGGGCTCGTACGGTGGGGGGAGGAAGCGGGCGTGCACGAAGGGGGTTCGGGCGATGGGTGGTGCCGTGCGGGTGGCCGGGGGCGTGGTGGCGGGGGCGCTGGCGGCGACCGGGGTGCTGCACGCGGTGTGGGCGGTGACGCCGTGGCCGCTGCGGACGCCGGAGGAGTTCGCGGATGCCGTGGTGGGGGCGGGCGAGGGGGTGCCCCCGGCGAGGGCCTGCCTCGTGGTGGCGGGGGCGCTGGGGGCCGGGGCGTACCTGGTGGGGGCGGAGGCCGGGGTGCTGCCGGCGGTGGGGCCGGGGCGTCTGCGGCGGGCCGGGGTACGGACGGTGGCGGGGGTGCTGCTGGCGCGCGGGATGGCCGGGCCGGTGGTGTACGGGCGGGTGAGCGGGCGTTCGGAGCGCTTCCGGCGGCTGAACGTCCGGTACTACTCGCCGCTGTGCGTGGCGCTGGGGGCCGGGGCGGCGGCGGTCACGCGGGCGGGGTCGGGGCGGCGGCCGCAGTAGGGTGGCGGGGTTCGTCCGCCACAAACCGTCGAGGGAGTCCGCTGTGCTGGTGCTGTTGCCGCCGTCCGAGGGCAAGGCCGGGTCCGGGGACGGCGCGCCGGTGGCACTGGACGGACTGTCGCTGCCCGGGCTGACGGCGGCGCGCGGTGCGGTGCTGGACGCGCTGGTGGGCCTGTGCCGGGGCGACGAGGACACCGCCGCCGAGGTGCTCGGCCTCTCCCCCGGCCTGCGCGGCGAGATCGCCAAGAACGCCGGGCTGCCGACGGCCGGTGCCCGCCCGGCGGGCGAGGTGTACACCGGGGTGCTGTTCGACAACCTCGCTCTGGCCACCCTGGACGCCCCCGCGTACGACCGGGCCGAGCGTTCGCTGCTGGTCTTCTCCGGCCTCTGGGGCGCCGTACGGATCTCCGACCGGATTCCGTCCTACCGCTGCTCGATGGGCGTGAAGCTCCCCGGGCCGGGGGCGCTCGGGGCGTACTGGCGGAGCGCGATGGCCGCCGTGCTCCCGGAGGCCGCGGACGGGCTGGTGCTGGACCTGCGCAGCTCCGCCTACGCGGCGGCCTGGAAGCCGGCCGGCGAGGTGGCCTCGCGGACCGCGACCGTCCGGGTGCTCCAGGAGCGTGACGGCAGGCGCAGCGTGGTCAGCCACTTCAACAAGGCGACCAAGGGGCGGATCGTCCGGGACCTGCTGGTGGCCGGGGCCGAGCCGAAGACCCCCGGCGAGCTGATGGACGCGCTGCTGGAACTGGGCCACCGCGTCGAGCTCGCGGCGGAGGGCACCGCCCGCAAGCCGTGGCAGCTGGACGTGGTGGTCACCGAGGTGCACTGAAGCCGGGGTGTACCGGGGTCGGGGTGCACCGGGGCCGGTGCACCCCCGCGGGGATCAGCGCAGGTGCGAGGTGTCGTTGAGCAGCCGCACCGAGGCGTTGCCGTCCGCGTAGTACTGGACGGCGCAGATCGAGGCGGCGGACAGCTCCATCCGGTACATCGAGTCCGGCGGGGCGCCGAGCGCCAGCCGGACCAGGGTCTTGATCGGGCTGACGTGCGAGACCACCAGCACGGTCTTCCCCGCGTACCGGGCGAGGATCCTGTCCCGGGCGACGCCGGCCCGGTGGGTCAGCGTGGTGAAGCTCTCGCCGCTTCCGGTCGGCTTGGCCTTGGCGGAGCCGAGCCAGGCGGTCAGGTCCTCCGGGTGGCGCTCCCGCACCTCGGCGAAGGTCAGGCCCTCCCAGTCGCCGAAGTCGACCTCGCGCAGCCCGTCCTCGTACCGGACCTCCAGGCCGAGCCGGGCGGCGACGGTCTCGGCGGTCTGCCGGGTGCGGCGCATCGGGGAGGCGACGACCGCCTGGACGCTGCCGCGCGCGGCGAGGGCCTCCGCGGCCCGTTCGGCCTGCCAGCGGCCCTTGTCGGAGAGCTCCGGGTCGCTGCCGCCGCTGCCGGAGAAACGCTTCTCCGGGGTGAGCGGGGTCTCGCCGTGGCGCAGCAGGACGAAGGTGGTGGGGGTGCCGAGGTCCGCGGGCGCGGCCCAGCCGGCCTTGGGGGCGGCGGTCTCCAGCGGCGGTTCGTCGGCGACGGCGGCGGGGGGAGCGGCCTTGCGGGGCTCCCACTGGCGCCCGGCCTTGCCCGCGTCCATCGCCTCGTTGGCCAGCCGGTCGGCGTCCTTGTTCCGCTCGCGCGGGATCCAGGTGTACGCGACCCGCCCGCGCGGGAAGACGGTGCGCGCCTCGGCGGCGAGCGGCTGCATGTCGGGGTGCTTGATCTTCCAGCGCCCGGACATCTGCTCGACGACCAGCTTGGAGTCCATCCGGACGTCCACGGAGGCGTCCGGGTCCAGCTCGCGGGCGGCCTTCAGCCCGGCGATCAGGCCCTTGTACTCGGCCACGTTGTTGGTGGCGTGGCCGATGAACTCGGCGGCCTCGGCGATGATCTGCCCGGTGTCCCCGTCGCGGACCACCGCGCCGTAGCCGGCCGGCCCCGGGTTGCCCCGGGACCCGCCGTCGGCTTCGACGATGAAGCGCGCCGCCACCGGCTCAGGCGCCCGAGTCGGCGGTGCGGACCAGGATCCGCGAGCAGTTCTCGCAGCGGACCACCTTGTCGGCCGGCTCGGCCTTGATGGCGTTCAGCTCGGTGATCGAGAACTCGGTGCGGCAGCCCTCGCAGCGGCGCTGGTAGAGGCGGGCCGCGCCGACGCCGCCCTGGGTCTCGCGCAGCTTGGTGTAGACCTTCAGCAGGTCGGCCGGGATGACGGTGGCGACGGTCTCGCGGTCGCGCTTGACCTTGTCGGCCTCGGTGTCGATCTCGGCGAAGGAGGCGTCGCGGCGGCCCTCGGCCTCCTTGAGCACGACGGTGGAGTGCTCCAGGCGGGCGGACAGCTCCTCGACCCGGCTGACGGCGCTCTCCTGGCGCTCCATGATCTCCAGGACGACCTCCTCCAGGTCGGCCTGACGCTTGGCGAGCGAGCCGATCTCGTGCTGGAGGTTCTCCAGGTCCTTCGGCGAGGTGATCGCGCCGGAGTCCAGGCGCTGCTGGTTGCGGTCGGCACGGGTGCGGACCTGCTCGACGTCCTGCTCGGCCTTGGTCAGCTCGCGGGCGGTGTCGCCCTTCTGGGCCTCGGCGGCGACGACGAGGTCCTTGAGCGCGGTGTGGTCGGCGTTGGCCTTGTCGATCTCGGCGTGCTCGGGCAGGCTCCGGCGCCGGTGGGCCAGCTGGTCGAGCTTCGAGTCGATGGCCTGGAGGTCGAGCAGGCGGATCTGGTCGGCGGGCGCGGCGTTCAAGCGGAGAGCTCCTGTGAATCGGGTCAGGCGGTGAAGGACATGGGGGCGTGCGCGGTCCACGGGTCGGTGACCCGGTGGGAGACCTTGGTCTCCACGGCCCAGCCGCGCCCGTCGGCGGCGGCCAGCAGGGCCCGCTCGGCCAGGGCGAGCCAGGGCCACTCGGTGGCCCAGTGGGCGGCGTCGAGCAGCGCGACGGGCGCCGCCTCGGTGGCCTCGGAGGCCGGGTGGTGGCGCAGGTCGGCCGTCAGGTAGGCGTCCACGCCGGCCGCCCGGACGTCGGCGAGGAAACCGTCGCCCGAGCCGCCGCACACCGCGACCCGGCCGACCAGCCGGTCCGGATCGCCGGAGACGCGGACCCCGGCGGCGGTGGCGGGCAGGCCCTTCGCCACCTGGGCGGCGAAGGCGGCCAGGGTCAGCGGGGGCTCCAGCAGGCCGATCCGGCCGCTGCCGCGGCGGCCCAGCGGGTCGCTCGGGTCCGCCACCAGCGGGCCGGTGACCCGCAGGCCGACCGCCTCGGCGAGCGCGTCCGAGACGCCCGGGTCGGCGTGGTCGGCGTTGGTGTGGGCGACGTGCAGGGCGATGCCGTTGGTGATCAGCGTGTGCACCACCCGGCCCTTGAAGCCGGTGGCGGCGACGCTGGTGGTGCCGCGCAGGTAGAGGGGGTGGTGGGTGACCACGAGGTCGGCGCCCCACTCCACGGCCTCGTCGACGACCGCCTGGACGGGGTCGACGGCGAACAGCACGCGGCTGACCTCGGCCTGAGGGTCCCCGCAGACCAGGCCGACGGCGTCCCAGGACTCCGCCCACTGCGGCGGGTAGACCTCTTCGAGCGCGGTGATGACGTCGGACAGTTTCGGCACCTGTCGAGACTACCGTGCGCACGGGGGCGTCCGGGCCTCGGCCGTTCCACCGGCGGCCGGGTGATCGCGGCCGCCGCCGTTCGGACGCGGGTGTCGTGGGCGTACGGGTGCGCGTCAATCCACGGTGGGAGGCGCTCGGCCGGATCCGCGCGCTCCGCATGTACTCGCGCGCCGGGTATCCGTTACTCACAGCAGGGTTCTCGTACGAATTCGAAACCACACCTTGATCACCCTTACGAGTGAAGTGACCGGATCTCTGTTGAGCCGCCGGTTTTCCCGAAACTAACTTCACTCCTGCGAACGGGAGTTGCCCGGGGGCCCCGGGAGGAGGGCCGGGCGGGCGCCCCGCGGCGCGGGCCCGGCTCCATCGGTCGGCAGGCGTCGGTCGAGGACGCCGACCGGGGCGCCCCGGGCTCCGCCGGTCGAGAGGCCTCGCCCTCATCGCCCCGGGCGGAGCAGCCACCGGGGCGGCAACAGACGAAGGGATGTGAAGGCGCATGGGGTCGGACACATCGCTGCGCGCTGCTGCGGACGGGGCATCGACGGGGCGCGGACCGGATGCGGCCGGTTCGTGGCCCGGGGCGACGCGGGCGGCACCGGCCGGCGCCGGGCGCCCGGGAGGCCGCGGCGACGGGGAGGTCGCCGTCGGTGGCTTCCGGTGTCCGGCCGGGCCGTCCGCGTCCCCCTCACCGCCGGGCCGGGGGCCGGCGGCGCGCCCCCTCCGGCCGCCCGCGCGGACCGGCTCCGCCCCCCTGGCGCAGGAACGGATCACCGGACGGCCGTCGGTCGGCCGGACGGCCGGACGGCCGCGACACGACGGCGACCCCGGCGCCGGCCGGGCACGGGCCGGGGTGAGCGGATCATGAACGTGGCCACCCGGACCGCGACCCGGGCCCTGCGCCGGGCCGGCTTCACCTTCTCCGCCGACGGCGGCCACGCCGCCAGTCTGGCCTCCTGTGCCGACAGCGGCTGGTACGCCGAGAGCTGGCGGCTGCCGCGGGACGGCGGGCCGGCCGTCCCCACCGCGCTGCCGCTGTCCGGCAACCGCTCGGAGGACCCGCGCGCCCAGCTGGTCGCCCTGCCGGACGGCTCGGTGCTGATCTGCCGGCACGACGGCGAACGGCACGATCTGGTCCGCCTCTCCCCCGGCGGGAACGCCACCGTGGAGGAGCAGTTGGGGTCGGTGCGGATGACCGGGCTGCGCCTGCTGCCGCTCCCGGCGGCGTCCGCCGGCGACCCGCGGACACCGGTGGCGGTCGCGCTCGGCAGCGACACCCGCCCGGCGACCACCGCCTGGCTGGTGCGGACGGACGGCAGCGAGCCCGAACGGGTCGCCGAGATCCCGGGCCTGCACGGCGGCGGCACCTGGCTGGACCGCACCGGCACGCTGCTCGCGCTGGACCGGGTGAACGCGGGCCTGATCCGCAGCGTGGTGCTCGACCTGCGCGGCGGCGACCGCACCACCCCGCTGCTGGAGATCGGCCCGCGCAGCAACGACCGGCTGGTGCTGTTCGACCCGGACAGCCGGTTCGCCATGGTGCGCAGCGACGCGCCCGGCTCCGACCGGCTCGGCTGGGGCGTCCTCGGCACCGGGGAACCGCTGCGGTTCCCGGAATGCCTGCACGTCGCGGGCCTGCCGCTGCGACCGGTCGCGCTGCGCACCGGGGCGGACGGCCCCCGGGTCGCGGTGCAGATCGACCGTGGCGCGGGCTCCGCGCTCGCGCTGTGGCGGCCGTCGGCCGGGCGGCTGGACCCGCTGCCGGTGCCGCCCGGGCGGCTCGGCACGACCGGGCACTGGGGCGAGGCCGGGCTGCGGCTGCCGTACTCCGCACCCGACCACCCGGCGGCGCTCGCCACCCTGGACGTGGACGCGCTGCTGGCGCACGGCCCGCTCCCGCCCGACTCCGGCCCGGCGCCGCTCCCGCTCCAACTCGCCCCACTGGCATCGGGGTTGCCGGGCCCCCGGCAGAACGCCGGGCCGCCCTGGCAGCCCGGCGGGGTACGCCCGGTCAGCACCGAGCCGGCCGGCTGGCGGCTCGACGGCAGCCCCCCGCCCGGCGAGGGCGGCCGCTGGCAGCCCGCCCAGAGCCTCGAACTGGCGGGCCCGGCCGGACCGTTGGAGGCCGTGGTGTACGGCGGGGACGCCTGGCTGAGCAGCCCGCACCTGGTGCTGGCGCTGCACGGCGGACCGGCGGACGCCTGGCGGCTGGAGTTCGACCCGGCGCTCCAGCGGATGGCCGCCGAGGGCCTGGCGGTGGTCGCGCCGAACCAGCGCGGCTCCACCGGCTACGGCGTGGCGCACGCGCTGGCCATCCGGGGCGCCTGGGGCGGGCCCGACCTGGACGACGTGCTGCACCTGCTGGACGGAATCGCCGGCCAGCGCGCCGCGCTCGGACTGGAGCCGCCGGCCCTCTTCGGGGTCAGCTACGGCGCCTTCCTGGCGCTGCTGGCGGCCGCGCACGCGCCGGCCGAGCAGGTCTCCCGCTGCGCGGTGGTCGCGCCGTTCCTGTCCGGCGCCCGGCTGCTGGCCGAAGCGGCTCCGCCGGTCAGGGCGTTGACCACCCGGCTGGGCGGCGGCGAGCCGATCGCCGACGCCCGCGGACCGCGCGACCTCATGCAGCTGGCGCACCGGCTGAGCGCGCCGCTGCTGGTGGTGCACGGCAGCCGGGACGAGGTCGTGCCGGTGAGCCAGTCCCGCTCGCTGCGGCACGAGTTGCTGCGGATCGGCCGGGTCGAGGGCGAGGACTTCCGGTACGTCGAGGCGGCCGGCTCCGGGCACGAGGTGCTCGCGGACGAGGGCGCCGCCGTGCTGCACGAGCTGCTGGCCGCGTTCCTGCGGACCGGCCGCCCCTGCTGAGCCGCCCCTGCTGAGCCGTCCTTGCCGAGCCGCCCGGCCGTGCCCGCCCCGTGCCCGCCCCGGGCCCGTGCGGGGCAGCGGGTGCGCCCGACCCGCGGCCCGCTGGGCGATCCGGGTGAACTCGCCGTGGCCGGGCGCGGACCGGGTGCGGCCGCCGGCCGACCCCGTGGGTGACCGCCGGGCCGGCCCGGCGGTCGCCAAGTGCCGCCCCCGGCGCGCCGCGAGCCGGTCGGCCGCCGGCCCGTTCCGACGCCCCGGACCAGCACGGGACGCGCGTCAGGATCTCGCATAGGATCTCGTCCGTCCCGGCCGTTACGGTGGCCGGGGCGGGCCGCGATCACCGGCTACGGGCGCGTACCGAGCGCCCGATCGGGGACCGGGCCGTGCGCCACCCGCGCCGGCCGGGCGCCGATGACCTGCACCCTCCGCACGGAAAAGACGATTCTCATGTCCGACACCCTCACCGACACCACCGGACCCGCGGTTACCGGGACCGACGCCGACGAGAAGACGGCCAAGGACGCCGCCGCGCACGGCCGCCACCGCGGTGGCTCCGCCGCCGACGACAACCCGGAGACCGACCCGCACGGCCGCCACCGCGCGGCCGGGGCGCGGGGCTGACCACACCGGTACGACCCACGAGGGCCCGTGGGGAGAGCACCTCCTCTCCCCACGGGCCCTCGCCGTGTGTCCGTACGCCCCGCCGAGGCGCCTCAGCCCATCGTGAGGCGCCTCAGCCCATCGTCACGACCGTCCGCAGCGCCTCCCCGCCGCGCATCTGCGCGAGCGCCTCGTTGACCTCCGCGAGCCCCACCCGGTGGGTGACCATGCCGTCGAGGTCGATCCGCCCGGCCCGCCAGAGGTCCACGACCAGCCCGATGGTGCGCGCCACGGTCGCCCCGCCGTAGAGCGAGGGCAGCAGGCGCTTCTCGTTGAAGAACAGCTCGCCCATGGTGAAGTGCGCGAGGTCGTCCTGCGCGCCCGCGCCGATCACCACCACCGCGCCGCCGCGCCGGGCGGCCTCGTAGCCGGCCCGGACGGTGGCCGCGCGGCCGACCGCCTCGAAGACGTAGTCGAAGCCGCCGCCGGGCAGCTTCTTCGCCGCCGCCTTCAGCTCCTCGGGCGCGAGCGCCTCGGTGGCGCCGAAGGCCAGGGCGCGTTCGCGGCGCGAGGCCACCGGGTCGACCACGGTGATCCGTCCGGCGCCGCAGACCCGGGCGCCCTGCACGGTGGCCACGCCGACCCCGCCCGCCCCGATCACCGCGACCGAGGCGCCGGGCTCGACCCGGGCGGTGTTGACGGCGGCGCCGATGCCCGTGGTCACCCCGCAGCCGATCAGCGCGGCGGCCTCGTACGGGAGGTCGGCGGGCACCTTGATGGCGGCGTTCGCCGCGACCACGACCTCCTCGGCGAAGGCCCCGGTGCCGTAGAAGCCGGAGGCGCTCAGCCCGCCCTCCGCGATCCGGAAGCCCGGGGCGCCGAGGCCGCGCAGGCTGGCGACGCACAGGTGGCCGCGGTCGCGCAGGCAGTGGTCGCAGCGGCCGCACGGGGCCATCCAGCAGAGCACCACCCGGTCTCCGACGGCGAGGCCGGTGACGTCCTCGCCGACCTCCACCACGTCGCCGGCGCCCTCGTGCCCGGGGACGAACGGCGCGGGCTGGGGCAGCACACCGCTCATCGCGGAGAGGTCCGAGTGGCAGAGGCTGGCCGCGCGCATCCGGACCCGTACGGTGCCCGGTCCGAAGCCGATCGCCGTCACGTCCTCGCGGACGTCGAGGGTCTCCTGGCCGGTCTTGTGCAGGACGGCTGCGCGCATGGTGCTGCTCCCGGGGTGCCTGGTGTGCCTCGGATCGGCGGTCGCGCCGATTCTGGCACGGGCGGCGGCGCGCGACTAGAACGCGTTCCACCTCCGGCGGGCGGCGCGGACGCCCGCGGTCCCGGCGCGGCGGCACCCACTACCGTCGAGTAGGGTCCGTGCACGTCCGCCCACACCCCGTCCCGAGGAGCACCGCATGTCCGACCTGCTGGAGAAGGCCGCGGCCCCGGCACCCGAGGTGCTGGCGGCGTTCGAGTCGGCCACCGGTTTCATGCCGCTGGACGAGGGGCTCGCGCTGTACGCGGCGGCGCTGACGGCGGCCCGGACCACCGGGCTGCCGGTGCTGGAGATCGGCACCTACTGCGGCCGCTCGGCGATCCTGCTCGCGGCGGCGGCCCGGGAGGCCGGGACGGTCGCGCTGACCGTCGACCACCACCGCGGCTCGGAGGAGCAGCAGCCCGGCTGGGAGTACCACGACCCGAGCCTGGTCGACCCCGAGGTCGGGCTGATGGACACCCTGCCGCGCTTCCGCCGCACCCTGCGCGCCGCCGGGCTGGAGGAGCACGTGGTGGCGCTGGTCGGCCGCTCGCCGCGGATCGCCGCGCTCTGGGGGCGCCCGCTCGGCCTGGTCTTCATCGACGGCGGCCACACCGACGAGCACGCGAGCGGCGACTACGAGGGCTGGGTGCCGCACCTGGCGCCGGAGGGCCTGCTGGTGGTGCACGACGTCTTCCCGGACCCGGCGGACGGCGGCCAGGCTCCGTACCGGGTGTACCTGCGGGCGCTCGACGAGGGCTTCGAGGAGGTCGCGGTGACCGGCTCCCTGCGCGTCCTGCGCCGCGCCGCCCGGTAGGCCCCGGCCGCTCCCCACCGCCCCGCGCCGATGCCCTAACGTCGTGCCGGGGCTGTCGGGCTGGGGTTCGAACGGTACGGTGGCGCGCAGCACCAGGCAGAGCATCGGCGGACGGTGGGGGCCAGCAGCGACATGACGGACCAGCAGAACAGCGCTCCGGCGGTCTGGGACCCCACCGCGCGCGGCGGCGCCGGCGGCTGGGTGCGCGGCCCGCAGCGCCCTGCCGACGGCGGTCCCGGCCCGGAGGCGGCCGGGGCACCCGCCGCGCCGCAGCCGTTCGGGTCCCAGCCGTCGACGCCCCAGCCGTTCGGGTCCCAGCCGCCCGCGCCCGGCGCCGTCGGCGACCAGGGCCCGCCGCTGGGCGCCCGCCCCTACCTCTCCGACGCTCCCGACGACGATCCGCCGACCGCCCGGCTGTCCCCCGTCGCGCCCCCGCCGTCCCCGGCCGCCCCGCCGTTCCCCTCCCACCCGGGCCCGCCGACCCCCGGCTACGGCTACCCGCCGCAGCCGCCAGCCGCCCCGCCGCTGCCCCCGTACGGCGCCCGGCCCGACTACCCGACCGGCCCCGGGGAGGACGAGGAGCGCCCGGCCAACCGCCGGACCCCGCTGCTGATCGGCTTCGCCCTGCTCCTGGTGCTGGCGATCGGCGGCGGCCTGCTGTTCGCCGTCCGCGGCGACGGCGACAAGGACGCCCAGGCCGCGCCCGCCCCCGCCCCGGCGTCCGCCCCGGCGACGGGCTCGGAGAACCTGCCGCCCGTCCCCGCGCCCACCGGTACGGACGCCGCCCCGAGCGCGAGCGCCCCGGCCACGTCCGCCACCACCCCGGCCCCGAACGCGACCGCCGCCGGCCCCAACGCCAAGTCCCAGGCGCAGGCGCTGGACGGCCTGCTCACCGACGGCGAGAACGCCAGGGCCTCGATCAGCAACGCCGTCGCCAAGGTCAGCAGCTGCCCGTCGAAGACCGACATCGAGGCCGCGGCGCAGGTCTTCGACAGCGGCGCCTCCCAGCGCGACGGTCTGCTGACCAAGCTCGCCGCCCTGAGCGTCTCGGACCTGCCGGGTGGCGCGGACGCGGTGAACTCGCTCAAGTCCGCCTGGCAGCTGTCCGCGGACGTCGACCGGGCGTACGCCGCCTGGGCGCGCGCCGTCGCCACCCAGGGCTGCTCCGGCCGGGCGCCGTCCACCGCCGACAAGAAGCACGCGGACGAGCTCAACCCCCAGGCCACCCAGGCGAAGGCGGACTTCCTGAACAAGTGGAAGCCGATCGCGACCGCCTACGGCATCACCCCGCCCACCTCGGACAGGATCTGACCGCCCAGTGCCCGGTTCCGCCCCTCGCCCGCCCCGCCGCTCCGCCCTGCTGCGCGCCACCACCGCGGCGGCGGTGGCCGTTCCGCTCTGCACGGCGGGCTGGCTCGGCTGGCGGGCCCTCGACCACTCCGACCCGACGGGCGCCACGGCGGCCCCGGCCACCGCGACCGCGGGGCCGGCCCCGGCCGGGACCGCCTCCGACACACCCCTCACCCCTCCCGGCACACCACCGCCGACCACCGGGGCCGAACCCGGGACCCCCGCTCCGGCCGAGCCCCGGGCCGGGACTCCGACCGAGGACCAGGCCGAGACCCAGGGCGAGGCCCAGGCCACTCCGACCGCTCCCGCCGCCCCCGCCGCCCCCGCCGCCGGGCCGGCCGGCCTGGCCGGCCGCACCGTCCTGCTCGACCCCGGCCACAACCCCGGCAACTCCGCGCACACCGCCCAGATCAACCGTCAGGTGGACATCGGCAACGCCCGCAAGGAGTGCGACACCACCGGGACCGAGACCAACGCCGGCTACACCGAGGCCGAGTACACCCTGGACGTCTCCCGCCGGGCCCGCGCCATCCTGACCGCCCGGGGCGCCACCGTGGTGCTCACCCAGGACGGTGACCGCCCCTGGGGCCCGTGCATCGACGAACGCGCCCGCGCGGGCGCCGACGCGCGGGCCGACGCCGTGGTCTCGGTGCACGGGGACGGCGGCCCGGCGGGCGGCAGCGGGTTCCACGTCATCATGCCCGCCAGGGTGGTGGCCGGGAAGGCGGACAACGCGGCGATCGTCGAACCCTCGCACCGGCTCGGCCTCCTGCTGCGCGACCGGTTCCACACCGCGACCGGTGAGCCGTACGCGGACTACATCGCCAAGGACGGCCTGGACACCCGCTCCGACCTGGGCGGTCTCAACCTCTCCACCGCCCCCAAGGTGTTCATCGAGTGCGGTAACATGCGCAACCCGGCGGACGCGAAGCGGATGACGGACCCTCAGTGGCGCCAGCAGGCGGCCCAGGGGATCGCCGACGCGCTGACCGCGTTCCTGACGGCCCAGTAGAAGACCGAAGCGGGACACCGGAGTTGGGCCGCGCACCCGCGGTGGGCGGCGTTCCGCCCGGACCGCGTGGTTTGCAACGACTTCGCCCCATTCCCGAGCCCGCCGTGCACCGGTGGGACGGTTGGGCCTAGGCTTCTGGTCCGTTCGGGAGTTTCGGCCGGTCAGCCCGACCGCGCGAACCACCGACCACGACACGTCAACGAGGGGAACGTTAGTGAATCTGCGCGCTCTCACCAGGGGAGACGCCGCCGTCGCAGGCGGGGCCGTCCTGCTCTTCATCGCCTCCTTCCTGCCCTACTGGACCGTGGACTGCAGCGGCCGGTACTGCGGGAGCACCTCGCAGAACGCGTGGAGCACCGAACTCTTCCCCGTCCTGCCCTCGATCTACCTGCTGGGCATCGTCGCCGCCGTGCTGATCCTGGTGCAGCGCTTCCAGGGCCCGGCCGCCGCCACCCGCCAGGTGCTCGGCCTGCGGCTGGACCAGTGGGGCATCGCGTTCGCCGCCGCGGCGCTGTGGACCTCGGTCTGGTCGCTCGGCGGCGGCCCGTCCGCCGGCAGCTTCGGCCACGGCTTCGGCGCCTGGCTGGGTGTCATCGCCCTGGTCGTGATGGCCGGCGCGGCCGCCGCGAGCCCCCTGGTGCCCGCGCTGAAGGCCCCGCTGGTCACCGACCGCCCGGCGGCCGCCCCCGGCCAGTACGGCTACCCGGGCCAGCAGGGCGCGCCCGGCCAGTACGGTTACCCGACCCAGGTCCAGGACCCGGCGTTCGGCGGCCAGGGCGGCTACGGCTACCCGGGCGCCGGCCAGCCCCAGCCCGTCCCGCAGGGGGCGGCCGCCCAGCCGCACGACGCCGCCCCGGCCCCGCAGCCGGCCCAGGCCGCCCAGCCGGCGCCCGCCCCGGCGGCGGACTTCCAGCCGTTCTGGTTCGCCGTCCCGGCCCCGCGCCAGCTGGCCCCGAAGGACAACCCGGCCGGCGCCCCGGTCGGCGAGGTCGTGCCGGGCACCTGGTACCTGGCCGTCGAGCAGCGCGGCACCGCGCTGGTGGCGCAGCTGCCGGACGGCAGCCAGGGCGTGCTGGCCGACACCACGGGCATCCAGCGCGGCTGACGCCCTCGGGCGGACACGGAAGGGGCGGGACCGGTTCTCCGGTCCCGCCCCTTCGTCGTGCCCCGCCCCTTCGTCGTGCCCCGCCTCAGCAGCAGTCCTCGACCACCAGTCCGGCGGGCAGCTGCTCACCGCCGAAGACCGCGACCGTCGCCGGGTCCCCGCCGAGCGCGGCCACCGCGAGCAGCAGCGCCCCGGCCGTCCAGGTGGTGCGCTCCTCCGGCCAGATCGCGTCGTCCTCGAAGACGTACCCGGTCCAGTACGAGCCGTCCTCGTGCCGCAGGTGCTTCTGGATCCAGCGCAGGATGTCCACCGCGCGGTCGGACTGGCCGATCGCCCAGAGCGCGAGCGCCAGCTCGGCGCTCTCCCCGCCGGTCACCCACGGGCGGTCGCTGACGCAGCGCACGCCGAGGCCGGGGACGACGAAGCGCTCCCAGTCCCGCTCGATCCGCTCCAGCGCCGCCTCGCCGCGCAGGCCGGTGCCGAGCACCGGGTAGTACCAGTCCATCGAGTAGCGGCCCTTGTCCAGGAACCGCTCGGGGTGGTGCGCCACGGCGTGCCCCAGCCACCCGGCCGCGAGCTCCCAGTCGGGCTGCGGCTCCTCCAGGTAGTCGGCGATGGCCAGGCCGCAGCGCAGCGCGTGCAGGATGCTGGACGAGCCGGTGAGCAGCGCCTCGTCGGTGGCGGCGCCGTCCTCGTCCACCCGCCAGGCGATCGGGCCGCCGGGCAGCCGCAGCGCGACGATGAAGTCCAGCGCGCGCCGGACGACCGGCCAGATCCACTCCAGGAAGGTGTCGTCGCCGGTGCTGAGGTGGTGGTGCCAGACCCCGACCGCGATGTACGCGCAGAAGTTGCTCTCCTTGGCCCGGTCGGTGACCGCGCCGTCGGTGTAGGCGGCGTACCAGGAGCCGTCCGGGTTCTGGGCGGCGGCGAGCCAGCGGTAGGCGGCCTCGGCGGCGGCGTGCTCGCCTGCCGTGTCGAGGGCCATCGCGGCCTCGGTGTGGTCCCAGGGGTCGAGGTGGTGGCCGGCGAACCACGGCACGGCGCCGTCGGGGCGCTGCTCGGCCAGGATGCTGCGTACGGTGTCGGCGGCCTGCTCGGCGTCGAGCACCCCGTCGAGCAGCAGCACCTCGGGGACGGCGGCGTTCATGCCGACCCGCCCGGCGCGCGGTTGGGCTTGGCGGCGTACGCGACGAAGCTCTTGCCGATGACCGGGTTGAGGGCCCGCTCGGCGGCCTTGGTGAGGGTGCTGATCACCGGGGTGCCGACGATGTCCCAGACCAGCAGCTGGTGGTAGGCCTTGACCGGCAGCGCCTTGTCGTTGTCGACGCCGACCGCGCACTTGATCCACCAGTACGGCGAGTGCAGGGCGTGCGCGTGGTGGGTGCCGTACGGCTCCAGGCCGGCGTCCTTGAGCTTGCCGAGCAGCTCGTCGCCCCGGTAGATCCGGATGTGGCCGCCCTCGTTCGCGTGGTACTCGTCGGACAGCGTCCAGCAGATCTTCTCGGGCAGCCAGCGCGGCACGGTGACGGCGAGCAGGCCGCCGGGCTTGAGGACCCGGAACATCTCGTCGAGCACGCCCCTGTCGTCCGGGATGTGCTCCATCACCTCGGAGATGATGATCTTGTCGAAGTACTCGTCCTCGAACGGCAGCGCCAGCGCGTTGCCCTCCATCGCGACCGCCGACGCGCCCTCGGGGGCCTCACCGGCCTGCTCCATGGCCGCGAACCACTTCTTGACCTCGGCGATCTCCTCGGCGTTCTGGTCGAGGGCGATCACGTCGGCACCGCGGCGGTAGCACTCGAACGCGTGCCGGCCCCCGCCGCAGCCCAGGTCGAGCACCCGGTCGCCGGGGGCGAGCGGGAAGCGCGAGAAATCGACGGTCAGCACTACAGGACTCCCATTCCTTTTGCTACCAAGCGTTCTTGACGCTTCGTCACCTGCGCCGGGACGGCAACTAGGCGACGTACCGCCAGCCCGGCCCCGAGCGGGCCCGGGCGCCGGCGCCGGTGGCGATCGCCGCGCGGTACGCCTCGGCGGTCAGCTCGGCGGCCCGCTCCCAGGTGAACCGGGCCAGCACCCGCTCCCGCCCGGCCGTGCCGAGCGCGGCCCGCAGCTCCGGGTCGTCCAGCAGCCGGCCGAGCGCGCCGGCCAGCGCGTCCGCCTCCCCCGGCGGCACCGCGAGGCAGGTCTCCCCGTCCGGGCCGGCCACCTCGGGGATCGCCCCGCCGGTGGTGGCGACCAGCGGGGTGCCGGTGGCCATCGCCTCGGCGGCGGGCAGCGAGAAGCCCTCGTACAGCGAGGGGACGCAGGCCACCTCGGCCGAGCGGTAGAGGTCGACCAGCTCCCGGTCGGTCAGCCCGCTGCGGAACTCGATGTGCCCGGCCAGCCCGAAGCGGCGCACCGCCTCGGCCACCGGGCCGTCCTCCTTCTGCGGCTTGCCGACCACCACCAGGTGGGCGTCCCGCTCGGCGCGGACCTTGGCCAGCGCCTCGACCAGGAAGACCAGGCCCTTGAGCGGGACGTCCGCGCTGGAGGTGGTGACGATCCGGCCCGGGACCCGGGCCACCGCGTCGGACGGCGACCAGAGCCGGGTGTCGGCGCCGATCGGCACCACCGAGATCGCGTCCGGCGCCGCGCCCAGGTGCTCGGCGATCTCTCGCTGCGAGGTGCCGGAGACGGTGATCACGCGGTCCAGCCGGGCCGCGACCCGGCGCTGCATCCGGGTGAAGGCGTACCAGCGGCGCAGCGACAGCCGCTTTCCCCGGGTGGTGGCGGCGTCCAGCTCCAGCTGCCGGTCCACGGTGATCGGGTGGTGGATCGTGGTGACCAGCGGGAAGCCGTGCCGGGCCAGGCCCAGCAGGCCGTAGCCGAGGGTCTGGTTGTCGTGCACCACGTCGTAGCGGCCCTTGTGGGCGGCCAGGTGGCGGCGGGCGCGCAGCGAGAAGGTGAGCGGCTCGGGGAAGCCGCCGGTGCGCATGGTGGCGAACTCCAGCAGGTCCACCGGGCCGCGGAACTCGTCGCGGGCGGGGGTGCGGAAGGGGTCGTCGGCGCGGTAGAGGTCCAGGCTGGGCAGCTCGACCAGGCGCACCGAGCCGGGTCCTTCGACCGCGTCCAGCACCGGGTACGGCTGCGCGCCGATCACGTCCACGTGGTGGCCCAGCCTGGCCAGCTCGCGGGAGAGGTGCCGTACGTACACGCCCTGGCCGCCGCAGAAGGGATCCCCGCGGTACGAAAGCAGGGCAATCCGCAGCGGCTGCGCGGTCATCCTGGGCCCTCTTCTCTGGCTGCTGTCTGTGCTGCCGGACGCATCGTCCGGTCGCTAAAGTAGATCAGGTTCCAGTGGCTGGGGAACTCGTGATCGACCACGTGAACAATGAGAGACCTCGAAGATACCGGCCCGTAGCTTTTCCTCAGGAGGCAGGGCTGGTGATTCCCGCCACGCCGAATCCTGCCGACCATGTGGAGCACGCCGCCACTCTCGCCCGCCCGGGAGCACCCTTGCCGCCGCCCTCTCGTCCGATTCCGCCACCGGCCCCGCCGACCCTCCGGGCCGCGGGCGAGCCGCCGCTGACCGCGCGGCAGGCCGAACGGCGCCGGCGCATCCTGCGCGCCGCCACCGCGCTGGCGGTGCGGGGCGGGTACGAGGCGGTGCAGATGCGGGAGGTCGCGGAGAGCGCGCAGGTCGCCCTCGGCACGCTCTACCGCTACTTCCCCTCCAAGGTGCACCTGCTGGTCGCGGTGATGCTGGAGCAGTTGCAGGGCCTCCACGAGCACATCCGGCGGCACCCGCCGACCGACCCCGAACCGGCGCCGCGGGTCGCCGACACCCTCACCCGGGCCTTCCACGCGCTCCAGCGCGAACCGCTGCTCGCCGAGGCGATGGTCCGGGCGCTGTCCTTCGCGGACCGCTCGGTCGGGGCCGAGGTGGACCAGGTCAGCGCGGCCACCGGGCAGCTCATCCTGGACGCGATCGGCCAGTCCGGGCCGCCCACCGAGAGCCAGCGCGCGGCGGTGCGGGTGATCGAGCACACCTGGCACTCGGCGCTGGTCGCCTGGCTCTCCGGACGCGCCTCGATCGCCGAGGTACGGGCCGACCTGCACACCGCGGCCCGGCTGCTCACCCTGCCCTGAGCCGTCCGCCCGCCCTGCCGCGAGCCGTCCGCCCGCCCGGCCCGGACTGGAACCTGTTCCTGCCGCGGTCGGACCGCTCGTGCGCTCCGGCGGCTAGAGTCGACGGGCAGCACAACTCCATCCCGTTCCTCCCCCGGGGAAAGCCGGTGCGAATCCGGCGCCGACCCCGCAGCCGTGAGTCCGGCGCCGCGCTCGGCCGCCCGGACGAGTCGGAGCACCCGGGGAGGCACGAGCGGCCCGCCCGGACGCACTCCGTACGGCACCGTCGAGGACTACGGAACGGCCCCCGCCCGGGCCCACCACCGCTCACCGAAAGGCACACCCGCACCATGCTGACCGCCGCCCGCCTGGGCGCCGCCGCCCTGACCGCCGCACTGCTCACCGGCGTCGCCGCCGGACCGGCCCTGGCCGACGTCCCGTCCCCCGTCATCCCGGACGGCCTGTACGGCAAGAGCGACCCGACGTACGACGGCGTCTGGCGGCAGTCGCTGGCGCTCACCGCCCTGACGGCGGCCAAGGTCACCCCGGCCGACTCGGCGGTCGGCTGGCTCACCGGCCAGCAGTGCGAGGACGGCGGCTGGCTCTCCTACCGGGCGGCCGGCGCGGCCTGCGACACCACGTTCGAGGACAGCAACGCCACCGCCGCCGCCATCCAGGCCCTAATCGCCCTCGGCGGCCACCAGGACGCCGTCGACAAGGGCGTCGCCTGGCTCAAGGCCAACCAGAACGCCGACGGCAGCTGGGCCTTCAACCCGGGCAACCCGGGCGACGCCAACTCCACCGGGCTCGCCGTCAACGCGCTGTTCGCCGCCAAGGCGGACCCGGCGGGCGTCGCCAAGGCCGGCAAGTCCGCCTTCGACGGGCTCGCCCTGTTCCAGCTCGGCTGCGCGGCCCCCGCCGACCAGCGCGGCGCCTTCGCCTACCAGCCCGGCACGGCCGGCGCCCTCGACCCGAACGCCCTGGCCAGCGGTCAGGCCGCGCTCGCCGCCGTCGGCGGGCACCTGCCGGTCGCCTCCTCGGTGCGCGCCGACGCCGCGCCCAAGGCCCTCGTCTGCGCCTCCGACGCCCCGGCCGCGCCGGCCCCGGTCTCGCACGCGGACTCCGGCGAGGCCGTCGGCGCCTACCTCGCCGCCCGGCTCGCGGCGAACGGCGGCCACCTCGACCTCGTCACCCCGGGCGCCGAGCCGAAGCCCGACTACACCGCGACCGCCTGGGCCGCCCTCGCCCTCACCCAGAGCGGCCACCCCCAGCAGGCCGCCGGCACCGTCGACTGGCTCGCCAAGGAGGGCGCCACCTGGACCAAGGGCGGCACCGACGCCGGCGCCACCGCCACCCTGCTGCTGGTCTCCCAGGCCGCCCACCGCGACACCGCCGCCCTGACCGGGCAGCTCACCGCCCTCGGCCCGGCGCCCAAGGCCACCGACGCCTCCGCCACCGCGACCGCCCCCGCGAAGAAGAAGGACGGCGGCATCGGCCAGTACTGGCTGATCGGCGTCGGCCTGCTCATCGGCGTCGGCGGCGGCCTGCTCCTCAGCCTCCAGCGCAAGCGCAACGCCCACCTCTGATGCGCCGCGACTCCCGTCCCGCCCCCGCCTCCCGGGCCGTCTCGCCCCGGCCCACCTCGGCCCCGGGCCGGGGCACCGCGCTCCCGGGCCGGGCCGCCTCGGCCCCGGGTCGGGCCGCCGGGCCTCGCGGCCGGTGGCCCTCGACCGCCCTCGCCGCCGTGCTCCTCCCCCTCCTCGGGGCTGTGCTGCTGCTCGCCTCCGCCGCGCCGGCCCAGGCAGCCGGGTACCGGTACTGGGCGTTCTGGCGCGGCGTCGAGGGCGGCGGCTGGACGTTCCAGCAGCAGGGGCCCGCCGTCGCCGTGCCCCCGGACGGCGCGGTCGACGGGTGGCGGTTCACCCTGAGCCCGGACGGCGGGCAGGACACCGCGAAGCCGCGGACGGCCGGGAGCTTCGCCGACATCTGCGCGGCCACCCCCGCCCAGGAGGGCCACAAGCGGGTGGCCGTCGTGCTGGACTTCGGGACCGCCGAGGACGCCGGTTCGTCCGCCGCCGCGGTGCCCGAGCAGCGCACGGCCTGCGCCAGCGTCACGCCCCGGGCCAGCTCGGCCGAGGTGCTGGCCGCCGTCGCGCCGCCGCTGCGCTACGACACCAACGGTCTGCTGTGCGCCATCGCCGGCTACCCGAAGGCGGGCTGCGGCGAACAGGCCGGCGCGGCGGGCCCGGCCGCACCGGACAACGGAGCCACCCGGTCCGCCGACCACGGCAGCGGCCCGGACGTCGGCCTGATCGCCGGTGGCGCGCTGGTCGCCGTCCTCGTCGGCGGCGCCGTCTGGCAGGCGCGCCGCCGCCGTCGCCCCTGATCCCCCGCCCAGCGCCCACCCACCAGCCCCCACCCAGTCCCCACCTCTGGACGACCAACCGTGAGCAGCACCGCCGCCCGTAGCACCCGGCCGCCCACCGGCCCCCGCCAACTGCACCCCGGGGCCTGGTGGCTGTGGGCGCTCGGGCTGGGCGCTGCCGCCACCCGCACCACCAACCCGGCGATCCTGCTGCTGCTCGCCGCCGTCGCCGGGTACGTGGTCGCGGCCCGGCGCGGCGACGCTCCCTGGTCGCGGTCGTACGGGGCGTTCCTGCGCCTCGGCCTGCTGGTGCTCGGCATCCGGCTGGTGTTCGCGGTCTTCCTCGGCTCCCCGGTCCCCGGCACCCACGTGCTGTTCACCCTGCCCGAACTCCCGCTGCCCGCCTGGGCGCAGGGCGTGCGGATCGGCGGCCGGGTCACCGTGGAGGGGCTGCTCGCGGCGCTCTACGACGGGCTGCGGCTGGCCACCCTGCTGATCTGCGTCGGCGCCGCCAACTCGCTGGCCAGCCCGGCCCGCCTGCTGCGGGCGCTGCCCGGCGCGCTCTACGAGGCGGGCGTCGCCGTCGTGGTGGCGATGACCTTCGCCCCGAACCTGGTGGCGGACGTCCGCCGGCTGCGCGCCGCACGCCGCCTGCGCGGCCGCGGCGACAAGGGGATCGCCGCCGTGCTGAGCGTCGGACTCCCGGTGCTGGAGGGCGCGTTGGAGCGGTCCATCGCGCTGGCCGCCGCGATGGACACCCGGGGTTTCGGCCGCACCGCCGACGTCCCGCGCCGGCTCGCCCGGGCGACCGCCGCACTCACCCTGGCCGGCCTGCTCGGGGTCTGCCTGGCCGCGTACGGGCTGCTGACGGCCGACGGCGCGGGCTGGGCACTGCCGGTGCTGCTGATCGGCCTGGCCGCCGCCTCCGCCGGACTGCTGCTCGGCAACCGACGGTCCGTCAGATCCCGCTACCGGCCCGACCCCTGGGCGATCCCCGAGTGGCTGACCGCCGGCTCCGGCGCGGCCGTGGCCGCCCTCACCACCTACCTGGCCACCCGGGACCCGGCCGCCTTCGCCCCCACCGTCGTCCCGCCCACCCTCCCGGCGCTGCCACTGGCCGCCGTCCTGACCGCCCTGCTCGGCCTGATACCGGCGTTCGCCGCCCCGACCCCGCCCCGGAGGGCATCGTGATCACCTTCGAGCAGGTCTCCGTCCGGTACGCGGACTCCGCCGCACCCGCCCTCGACGGTGTCGACCTCACCGTCCCCGAGGGCGAACTCTGCCTGCTGGTGGGCCCGTCCGGCTCCGGCAAGTCCACCCTGCTGGGGACGGTCAGCGGCCTGGTGCCGCACTTCACCGGCGGGGTGCTGCACGGCCGGGTCACCGTCGGCGGCCGGGACACCCGCGAGCACCGGCCGCGTGACCTCGCCGACCTGGTCGGCACGGTGGGACAGGACCCGCCGGCGCACTTCGTCACCGACACGGTGGAGGACGAACTCGCCTACGGCATGGAGTCCCTGGGCCTGCCCGGCGACGTGATGCGCCGCCGGGTCGAGGAGACGCTCGACCTGCTCGGCCTCGCCGACCTGCGCGACCGCTCGCTGAACTCCCTCTCCGGCGGCCAGCAGCAGCGCGTCGCGATCGGCTCGGTGCTCACCGTGCACCCGCGCGTGCTGGTCCTGGACGAACCCACCTCGGCGCTCGACCCGGGCGCGGCCGAGGAGGTGCTGGCCGTCCTCCAGCGGCTGGTGCACGACCTCGGCACCACCGTGCTGCTGGCCGAGCACCGGCTCGAACGGGTCGTCCAGTACGCCGACCAGGTGCTGCTGCTCACCCCCGGCGCCCCGCCCGTCCTCGGCGAGCCGGCCGAGGTGATGGCGCACTCCCCGGTGCACCCGCCGGTGGTCGGCCTCGGCCGGCTCGCGGGCTGGCGGCCGCTGCCGCTCTCGGTCCGCGACGCGCGCCGCAAGGCCGCCCCGCTGCGCGCCGACCTCGACGGCCGGGCGCCGGCTCCGCTCGCTCCCCCCGCCGCCGAGCCGATCGCCACCACCGACCGCCTCGCCGTCCGCCGCGGCCCCGTCCCGGCCCTGCGCGGCGTGGACCTCTCCCTCCACCCCGGCGAGATCACCGCCCTGATGGGCCGCAACGGCGCCGGCAAGTCCACCCTGCTGGGCAGCCTGGTCGGCCTGCACACCCCGGCCTCCGGCAGCGTCCGGGTCGGCGGCCGCACCCCGCACCGCACCCGCCCCGCCGAGCTGATCCGCGAGGTCGGCCTCGTCCCCCAGGACCCGCGCGACCTGCTGTACGGCGAGTCGGTCGCCGCCGAGTGCGCCGCGGCGGACGCCGACGCGGGCGCCCCCGCGGACACCTGCCGCGCGCTCGTCGAGCGCCTGCTGCCCGGCATCGCCGACGGCACCCACCCGCGCGACCTCTCCGAGGGCCAGCGGCTCACCCTCGCCCTCGCCGTCGTGCTCACCGCCCGGCCCCCGCTGCTGCTCCTGGACGAGCCGACCCGCGGTCTCGACTACGCGGCCAAGGCCCGGCTGGTGGAGATCCTGCGCTCGCTGGCCGCCGAGGGCCACGCGGTGCTGCTCGCCACCCATGACGTCGAGCTGGCCGCCGAGCTCTCCCACCGCACGGTGATCCTGGCCGAGGGCGAGATCGTCGCGGACGGGCCGACCGCCGAGGTGGTGGTCTCCTCCCCCGCGTTCGCCCCGCAGGTCGCCAAGGTGCTGGCGCCCGGGCCGTGGCTCACCGTCGGACAGGTCGCGGAGGCGCTGAACGCATGAGCAGCCGTCCCGTCCCGCTCGGGCGCCGGTCCGTCGCGGCACTGCTGTCCGTCTCCTTCGTCGGCGTCGCCGCGTTCGGCTGGCCGCTGCTCGCCTCCACGAAGTCGGCGCTGGTCGGCCACTCGGCGGACGCGCCGTGGCTGTTCGCGCTGCTGCTCCCGCTGCTCCTCGCCGTCGTCATCGCGCAGATCTCCGAGGGCCGCTCGGCGGGCGGCGGCGCGCCCGGCCTGGACGCCAAGTCCGTGGCCCTGCTGGGGGTGCTGGCGGCGGCGGGCGCCGCGCTGCGGCCGCTCGGCGCGGGCACGGCGGGGCTGGAGCCGATGTTCTTCCTGATGGTGCTGTCCGGGCGGGTGCTCGGGCCCGGCTTCGGCTTCGTACTCGGCTCGCTGTCGATGTTCGCGTCCGCGCTGCTCACCGGCGGGGTCGGGCCGTGGCTGCCGTTCCAGATGCTCGCCATGGGGTGGGTCTGCCTGGGCGCCGGGCTGCTGCCGGGGGCCTCCTCGCTGCGCGGGCGCCGCGAACTCCTGCTGCTGGCGGGATACGGGGCCGTCGCGTCCCTGCTGTACGGCACGATCATGAACCTCCAGGGCTGGCCGTACATCGGCGGCCTGGCCGGCTCCGTCTCCTTCGTCCCCGGCGACCCGCTGCCCGCCAACCTGGTCCGCTTCGCCGCCTACTGCCTGACCACGTCCCTGGGCTGGGACCTCCCCCGGGCGGCGCTCACCGTGGTGCTGTGCCTCACCCTCGGCACCCCCGTGCTGCGCGCGCTGCGCCGGACCACCCGCCGCGCCGCCTTCGACGCCCCGGTCACCTTCCGGCCGCCGGAGCCGTGAGGCCCGGGCCGCCGACCCGGAGCAGGTGGGCGTACCGGCCGTCGTGGGCCAGGAGTTCGTCGTGGGTGCCGCGTTCGACGATCCGCCCGCGGTCGAGGACGACGATCTCGTCGGCGGACCGGATGGTCGACAGCCGGTGGGCGATGGTGATCGTCGTCCGGCCGGCCGACAGGGTGTCGAGGGCCTCCTGGACCGCGCGTTCGGTGTGGGTGTCCAGCGCGCTGGTCGCCTCGTCGAGGACCAGGACCGGCGGGTTGCGCAGCATCGCCCGCGCGATGGCCAGCCGCTGTTTCTCACCGCCGGAGAAGCGGTGGCCGCGCTCCCCGACGATGGTGTCGTAGCCCTCCGGCAGGCCGACGATGAGGTCGTGGATCTGGGCGGCCCGGGCGGCCGCCACGATCTCCTCGTCCGACGCCCCGACCTTGGCGAAGCGCAGGTTGTCGGTGACGGTCGTGTGGAAGAGGTGGGTGTCCTGGGACACGACGCAGACCTGGTCGGCGAGGTCGGCGAAGCCGAGGTCCCGGACGTCGACCCCGTCGATCGTGACGCGGCCGGCGGTGGCGTCGTAGAGGCGGGGCACCAGGTAGCCGAGCGTGGTCTTCCCGGCGCCGGTCGCGCCGACCACGGCGAGCCGGCCACCGGGGGGCAGGTCGAGGTCGATCCCGTGGAGGATCCGCTCCTCGCCGTAGGAGAAGTCGACGCCCTCGAAGCGGATGTGGCCGCGGACGGGCCCCGCCGTGACGGGGCGCGCGGGTTCGGCGACCTCGACCGGCAGGTCGAGGTACTCGAAGACCCGCTCGAACAGGGCGTAGGAACTCTGGAGGCTGATGCCGACCTGGAGGAGTGAGACGGTCGGCCCGAACAGTCCCTGCTGGACGGTCGTGAAGGCCACCAGGGTGCCGACGGAGAGCGCGGGCCGGCCCTGGTCGCCGGTGAGGCCGGCGGTCCAGTAGATGGCGACCGGCATGGCGGCCATGATGACCTGCACCGCGGACTGCCGCCACCGGCCGGACAGCGCGGACCTGACGGTCAGGTCCGCGAGGATCCGGGACTGGCCGGCGAACTCGTTGTTCAGCGTCGCGGTGCGCCCCATCACCCGGCCGAGCAGGAAGCCGTTGACCGAGAGCGACTCCTCGACGAGGGTGGCCATCGTCGCCAGCTGCTGCTGGCGTTCGAGCACCACGGCCCGGCGTTCCTCGCCGACCTTGCGGCTGATCCAGACGCACAGCGGAAGGATCAGCAGGGACACGATCGTCAGCTGCCAGTCCAGCGCGAGCATCGCGACGAGGCT
This sequence comes from Kitasatospora sp. NPDC056651, assembly GCF_042792155.1. NCBI lineage: Bacteria > Bacillati > Actinomycetota > Actinomycetes > Kitasatosporales > Streptomycetaceae > Kitasatospora > Kitasatospora sp. NPDC056651. Next base: position 40,784 of record NZ_JBHTWX010000026.1, read on the forward strand.
GGCCACCAGGGTGGTCACGTTGCCGACGACGCCGGTGAGGATGTTGGTCACGCTCGATCCCATGCCGCCGATGTCGTTGGCGATCCGGGACTGCACCTCACCGTTGCGGGTTCGGGTGAAGAAGGCCAGCGACATCCGCTGGAGGTGGGTGTAGACGGCCTTGCGGAGGTCGTCCATCACGGCCTGGCTGACCGTCAGCGACAGGTAGGACTGGAGGACGCCGACCGCGCTGGACAGCAGGACCAGGCCGAGCATGGTGGCCGCCAGCCCGGTGAGCAGGCCGGTCCGGCCCTGCGGCAGTGCCGTGTCGAGGATCTGCCGGAGCAGGAAGGGCGGGGCGAGGGCCGCCAGCGAGGAGCCCAGGATCAGGGCGCAGACCAGGGCCATCCGGCCGCGGTAGGGCCGGAAGAGCCGGGCCACCCGCCGTAGCGACACGTCGGGGACTGTCGCCTTCGGCGTCTCGTTCGCGTCCAACGGGCTGTTCTCCTGGGTTCGATGCCGTCACGGGGCTCTTCCGGCGGGCCCGGGGCCGTGGTGACCGTCCCGGCCGGGGCCGTGGTGACGCGTCCCGTCCGGGGCCGGAGCCGGACGGGACGGGACGGGACGGACGTCGGACGGTCAGGCCAGCGTGAGGAAGCCTTCCCGCAGCAGGGTCCGCACCAGCACCAGGCGGCCCGGCCCGTCGAGGTCGCCGGGGATGCCGTCCGCGGTCAGGCCGGCACCGGCGTGCTCGGCGACGTACCGGACCTCGGCCGCCACGTGTGCGGGGAACCGGACGGTCTTGTTGTTGAAGTCCAGGCGCACCTGGCCCTCGTCCACCGTCAGGTTCCACCGCGTCCCCGGGCGGCTGGCCGTCCGGGTGCCGCCGTCGACCCCGTCCGCCCTCTCCAGTTCCAGGTCCACGAGGTGGTGGCGCAGCTGCGGGTGGCCGATGGAGGCGGCGCGCTTGAGCGATTCGGCGACCATGGTCTTGGCGGACAGCGAGTCGTGCAGCACGTCCACCAGTTCGGCGAAACGCTTCTCCACCTCCTGCGGCAGGGCGCCGTCCACCGCGAAGCCCAGCGGGAGCCCCTCGCGGAAGCGGGCGTCACCCTCGCACACGTCCCGGACCGCGTCGGCGATCATCTGGGACCAGATGACCGGGTGGACTCCCATCGTCACGTGGACCGAGGCGGTCTCGTTGGCGGTGGCCGAGTGGATGGTGCCGCGCGGCAGGTACAGGAGGTCGCCCGGGCGCAGTTCGATCTCCTCCACCGGCCCGTCGGGCCCGCTCCCGGAGCGGTCGAAGGGCTGGGTGCGCAGCGGCAGCGGGTACGGGGCTCCGTGCAGTCTCCAGGTCTTGGTGCCGTGCACCTGGGCGATGAAGACGTCGTGGGTGTCGTAGTGGGGCGTGAACCCCTGGTTGCCGGCGGGCGTGAGGTAGAGGTTCATCTGGAACCGGCAGTTCGTCTCCGCACCCAGCTGCGCGGCCAGCCGCGCCAGCGGCTCCCAGCGCCCTTCGAGGGCGTTGACGACGATCGTCGAACCGTTGCGGTACCGCTCGTAGAGCGCTTCCAGCGCGTTCGTGGTCCCGTTCCAGCCCTGCACCGCACCCAGCTCGGCGACCGGTGTCTCCTTGCCCTCGATCACCACCCGGACGCCTTCGAGGGTCACCCTGGACAGGGCCAGGATGTCGTCCACGTCGTCCAGTGTCGGGAGCCGGCGGTGGTACGCCGGATCGTCCCGCCGGATGAAGAGCGGCTTCTTCTCCCAGTAGTCCCGTTGGAATTCCTCCACGGTCACGGGGTGGATCAGATCGGAGAGATCAGAAAAAGGCCGCGCGCTGGACGCGGCCTTTCCCTGATCCGCAGGAGTCGTCATCGGGCGAGTCACCTCACGGATTTTCGAACTACGGTCGAACCGGCCGGACCTGGATCAGTCGCGGTCGTCGTACTGGCCGAACGGGTAGGAGTCCCAGCCGCCCGAGTTGTTGGTGTCGTTGTCGTCGCTGCCCCTGCTCGGGTCGTGCTTGGCGATCGGGGTGGCGACCGGGCGGACGACGGTGATGTCCGCCGGGTTGAGGGATGTCGACATCGGTGAGCCTCCTTCTGTTGGTGGGACGTGCTTCCGACCGTTCGTCCGGAGTCTTTCGCGGCGGTGGTGGCGTGACCAGGAGATCTCTCCGGCAGACTCGGCGGCAGACTTCCGGCGGAGGGTGCCGGTCCTCCGGCCCGTACACCGGCTTCCGGCCCGTACACCGGCCTCCGGTCCGCAGGTCGACCTCCGGTCCCGGTCGGGTCAGACGTCCCTGCGGTGGGCCGACACCGCCGCCGCGGCGAGCAGGACGAGCGGGGTGACCAGCAGGACGGCCCAGGCCGCCGGGGTGGACGGCCCGTGGCGGTCCGGCTGGCTGACGATGAGGTGGCGCAGTGCGCTGTCCATCAGCGCCTGGTGGACCCGCAGGGGCCAACCGCGGTCGCCGTGCAGGAAGAGCGGCGCCAGGAAGAGGAACCCGAAGCAGGCGGTGACGGCCCCCGCGCCGTGCCGCAGCAGGCCGGCCAGGGCCAGTCCGACCAGGGCGACCCCGGCGAGGTGGAGCGAGCTCGCGGCGATCGCGCGCAGGGCGCCCGGGGCGGTGACGGAGAGGCCGAAGTGCTTCTCCGAGAACATGGCCTGGCTGATGGTGAACGCCGTCAGGGAGGCGGCGGCGCCGACCCCCGCCGTGAGGCAGCCGACCACGGCGGCCTTGGCCGCGAGGACGGCGCGGCGGCCCGGTGCGGCGGTGAAGGTCGTCCTGATCAGCCCGCTGGAGTACTCCCTGCCCAGGGTGAGGGATCCGACCGCCATCATGGCGAGCTGGAGCAGCGCGAAGCCGCCGAAGGAGGCGGCCAGCGGGTCGAAGGCGGCTCGCTCGGCGGGCTCGTAGTGGTCCCACTTGTCCACCGTGGTGTTGTCGAGCAGGAGCGTGGTCCCGATGGATCCCAACAGCCCCAGGGCGATGATCACCCAGGTCGACCGGACCGCGGCCAGCTTGATCCATTCGGCGGCGAGCAGGTCGGCGGCGCGCTTGAAGCGGTTGTCGCCGGTGGCGGCGGGGGCGATGCTGTCGGCGGGGGCGGTGGTGTCGGCGGCGGGGGCGGTGCTGTCGGCGCGGTCCCGGACCGCGCGGCTGTCCGTTCGGCTGTCCGTTCGGCTGTCCGTGGTCATGGTCTCAGCCCTCCGCTCGTGCGCCGGTGGCGGGGCGGCCGGTGTGCTCGGCCGCGTCCGAGGCGAGGTCCATGAACGCCTCCTCCAGGCTGGCCGAACGCGGGGTGAGTTCGTGGACCGCGATTCCCCGGGCGAGGGCGAGGTCCCCGATCTGCGGGGCCGTCAGTCCGGTCACCTCGATCGCCCCGTCCGCACGGCCTTGGGTGCGGGCGCCGGCCTCGGCGAGGGCCCGTTCGAGATCGGCCCCGTGCGGGGTCCGGACCGTGACCGAGCTCCCGGCGGAGCCCCGGTCGATGAACTCCGCCATGCCGGTGTCGGCGATCAGACGACCCCGGCCTATGACGATCAGATGATCGGCGGTGTTCTCCATCTCGCTCATCACATGACTGGAGACGAGCACGGTCCGCCCCTCGGCGGCGAGTCGGCGGAACAGCAGCCTGATCCAGCGGATGCCTTCCGGGTCGAGGCCGTTGACCGGCTCGTCGAAGATGAGCACGGGCGGATCCCCGAGCAGGGCGGCGGCGATGCCGAGCCGCTGCTTCATGCCCAGGGAGTAGCCGGCGGTCCGCTTGCGGGCGGCCGCGGACAGGCCGACCTCTTCGAGGACCTCCCACACGCGCGAGCGGCCGATGCCGTTGCCGCGCGCGAGCGCCGACAGGTGGTGGTAGCCGCTCAGGGCTCCGGGGACGGCCCCGGCGTCGAGCAGGGCTCCGACCTGGTGCAGTGGGCGGCGCAGCGCACGGTAGGGACGGCCGCCGATGACGGCCGATCCGGAGGTGGCCGTGTCGAGGCCGAGGACCAGCCGCAGCGTGGTCGACTTGCCCGCCCCGTTCGGCCCCAGGAAGCCGGTCACCCGGCCGGGCCTCACCTCCACCGAGAGCCGGTCGAGCGCGAGGGACTTTCCGTAACGTTTCGTCAGCTCGGTTGTGGTGATCATCCATTCCTCGTTTCGGGTCATCGCGTCCGGTACGTCGAGCAGCCTGCCTCAGACGGCCTCGCGATGACGAACCTGGCTGTTCACCGCCAATTCGACGGACTCGTGAGCTAGCTTTAGCGCGAACGATTTGCAAGATCACCCGACGGGGGGCCGCCGGGGGCGGGGCCGGCGAGCGGGTCGCCGGGCCAGGTGGGACGTGTATCGATCGTGGGGGAATCGCGATGTCCGGCGGAGCTGGGGCACTCATCCGACACTGGCGCCTGCGCGCCGGGCTCACCCAGGAGGACCTGGCCACCCGGTCCGACCTGAGCGTGCGCACCATCAGGGACATCGAGACGGGCCGGAGCCGACAGCCGTACCGGAGATCGCTGGAACAGATCGCGGCGGCGCTGGAACTGAACGCGGCGACGGTCTCCGCCCTGACGCACCGGAGAGCGGGGCGCGAGGTCACCAGCGAGCCGCCGGCCGGTGAGCCGCCGGCCGCCTACGCGATGACGGCCCTGCCGAGGCCGGCACAACTTCCGTCGGCGATCGCGCACTTCACCGGACGGGACGACGTCCTGCGGCAGTGCGACGGCGAGCTCCTGCTGTCGCCGCGCCACCGGATGGGCCGCGGGAAGGTCGTCCAGCTGTTCGGCGCCGCGGGGATCGGGACGTCCGCCCTCGCGGTGCACTGGGCCCATCGGGTGGCCGACCGCTTCCCGGACGGACAGCTCTACGTGGACCTCCACGGGCACGACGCCGCCGGACCGCTCGCACCGTCCACCGTCCTGCGGGGCTTCCTCCGCGCACTCGGCATCCACCAGTCCTCCCTGCCGGAGTCCTGTGCCGAGCTCGCGGCGCTCTACCGGTCGACCGTGGCCGGCCGGAGCATCCTCATCGTCCTCGACAACGCCCGGTGCGCGGACCAGATCCGACCCCTCCTGCCGAACTCGCCGTCCTGCGCGGTCGTGGTGACCGCCCGGACGCACCTGGCCGGACTCACCGTCAAGGACGGCGCACACCCGATCGAGCTCGGCCGGCTGCCCGACCACGACGCCGTCCGGCTGCTCACCTCGATCATCGGCGCCGCACGCGGCTCCGCCACCCCCGAGGCCCTCGTCGAGCTCGTCGAGCGGTGCGCGGGGATCCCCCTCGCCATCCGGATCGTCGGGGAGCGCCTGGCGGTGCGCCCGGCAACCGTCCCCGCGCAGCCGACCGAAGCGGCATGGACCGAAGCGGCGTGGGCCGACCTGCTCCTGATGCTCGACCCCGGCGACCCGACGGCCGGACCTCCCCGTCCCGCTCGTACCGTGACTTGCCCAAGCACCCCGCTCGCCTGTTCCGGCTGCTGAACCCCGGCTGCTGAACCCGGCTCCGGGAGGCCGGTACGCCCACGGCCGTTCAGACCGCCGTCGCCGCGCAGCCGCCGCACAGCCGCCCAGCCCCGGTGACGGGCCGCCCGCACATCCCGGCCCGCCCGGGGCACTCGTGCCGGCGCGGCCCGTCGCTGTTCTGCCGGGGTGCGGGAACAGGCGGCACCTTGGCGATCCGCGCTGCCACGATCGCCCCGACGCTGCGGGTGATCGTGCCCGGCAGAGGTGCCGACAGAATCCCGGTCAACGCCTCCCGCGTCCACCCGCCCGCCAGCAACCCCTCCACCCGCGCGGCCTGGTCGCACAGCGGCTTCCCGGCCAGAGCCATCTTCGGTTCCCGGCGCCCGAGTTCGAGCAGCAGTGCCATGCCGGCCGTCAACTTCTCGGAGGGACGGACGGAAGGTTCTTCCACGTCCTTGGCCTTCAGTTCCTTGGAGGGGCTTCCCGCCTTTCCGCCGCCTGGCACCCCTGGAGCTGGGACACCGGCGGCCGGGGGTGCGGGAAGCGGCGGCACCGTGTGCACCGCCTTGCCGGTTGTCACCGGCGCCTCGTGCACCGAGACGACCGTCCGCACCTGCCCGGTCAGCGGGTCCCGCTGCGTCCGACGCACGTAGTGCCCGGCCGCCTCAAGCTCCCTGAGTGCACGGGCGACGGTCGTCCGACCCTCCACGCTCTTGGCGGCGAGCGTGCGAACGTCCTCGCGCGCCCCGTCCGGCAGGCTGAGCAGGTAGCCCAGCAGCCCGCGCGCGGCCCAACTCAGCTCGTGCTTGCGGACGACGTGGCCGTTGTCGAGGATCGTGTACCCGGGGGCATGCTGAGGGATACGATGAATCTGCATCGTGGAGTCCATCTCTCCTGGTGCCGAACCCCGGGGTGTTGGCGCACCGCCGGGGTAACTCTTTTCCCACGCACCGGACGCCCCTTCGGACGGTCGGCATCGCAATAGTCACCGTAATGCCGTAACGACCCATCAAATTCACACCCACATCACCCATTCGGGCGGCGCGAACGCGCACTCCCCCGGCGCTCCATCAAGCTCGCGAGCCGGCTGGTCCGGCAACTACCTTTCCGCAGATCGCGCCGAGCACCTGGACCAAGCCGGATCGCTGCCACGACAGCCGTTCGAGACCGGCCGGGCACTGCTCAACGAGATGTTCCACCCGCCGACGCCGGAAGCCGTCTGCACTGGTGTTCGATGCCCGGTGCTGATCGTCCAGAGTTCCTGTCTCCAGTTCCGGTTGCCGCTACGCCGCCATCCCGATGGAGTCGGCCAAACGTCGCCCGGCCTCCCGGAGCGGAGATCGGGCGCCGGCCAGCCCTCGGACCATGGCCCGGGCCTCCTCGTTCCACCGCACTGTCTCGGGCGCGACAGCGACGGCATCCGTGAGCAGTCCGACGACGGAGTCCGCCTCACCACGGAGCGCGTGCGCCCGCGCGACCTCGATCAAGTGGCGGCCACGGCGGGGAACCGCCGTGACATCGGCCGCCGGAAGCCGCCGGGCACAGCGCAGCGCCGTACCGGTCTGACGCAGCTCGACCGCCACGGTCACCGAGTGCAGTCCGACAGCCTGACGGGACCCTGACGTGGGAGCACTCCAGAAGGCCGCCGGAAGGCACTCGGCGACGGCTGCCGCGCGGTCGATCCAGCCCCATGCCTCACCGGCTTCGCCGGCCACGGCATACGTGACGGCAGCGTGAAAGGCCATGTCCGCCCAGGCGGAGGCCAGTTCCGGTGTGTTCGCTCGAATCGGGTCGAGCAGCCGCAGTGCGTCCTCGGTCAGCAACTGGGCACTGTCCCACTGGCCTGACTTCCGGAACGCCTCCACCAAGAACCAGCATGCCTGCCCGATCGCCAGCGGATCTCCCGACGCCCGCGCGGTCGCCAAAGCCCGCTCGGCCACCCGCCAGACCAGATTGCCGTCCCCTTGGAACGCGGTGTACATCTGCGTCAGGTTCAGCGCGCTGGCGTACATCACCTCCGCCCGGCGCCGGTCGGCGCAGTCCGGATGTGAAACCGCTGAAGACGCGGCCGACACGAGCGACGGCAACAGTTCGGCCAGAGCGGTCCGATGATCGCCCCGGGTCATCCTGGTCCGCCAGGCATTCGCCAGTTGCACCGCGAGGTGGTCCAGGTTCGGCGCCGGCCCGTCGACCAACCCCAGTGGCATGCCGTCAACCGCCCGCCGAACAGCGTCCAGGGCTCCATGCTCCACACCGGAATACAGCGCCGTCGGCATACTCGCCTCCCCTGTCAGCAAGGAAAGGTCATCGATCCCCAGGTGCTGGGCGATACGCACGAGCATCGGCAGGCGCGGCGGCAGCAACGCCCCGCTCTCCACCTGCTTCAGCCAACTCGGTGACCGCCCCAACAGGGCGGCCAACACCGGACGGGACTTCCCGGCACGCTCCCGGTAGTACTGGATGCGCCGGCCAACGGGCAGTGCGGGATCCAAGGCCATACCGACAGCCTATGGCTCCGTGGCCGGCTCCGGCAGCTGGAGAATCCGGGACCTCATCGAGGAACCTGGAATCTTGGGACTCAACAGCGCTCGAAGTGCACTCAGCCGGTGGCGAAGTCCGACAGCCACAATCCTGCACAATCCTGCCTCGGATCCGGACCGTACCAAATCTGCATGGACACCATCCAGGCCGGCGCCGTCCGACACCTGCTGGACCTGGAGGACTAGCGGTCCACGACCGACAGCAGCACGTCCACGAGACGGTCGGCGGCGTCCGGCCGACCGTGCTCGGCGGCCCGTCCGAGCAGGGCCACCGCCGCGCCGGCGTCCGCCAGGTGACGGGCGTTGTGCTCCTGCTCGTTACCGGCCGACGTCGCCAGCGGGATGAACACCGCCGCCCGCCCCAACGCGGTCAGCTCGGCCAGCGTCCCCGCACCGCTGCGGGAGACGACCACGTCCGCGAGGGCGAGCACGTCCGGCAGCTCCGGGCCGACGAATCCGGTCACCAGGTACCGGGAGCGCAACTGCTCCGGAAGAGCCGCCGCCCGCTCCCGCAGCCGCCCTTCGTGGCTGGGCCCGCACTGGTGGACCACGTTCGCGTGGCCGAGCAGCCACGGCAGGATCTCGCTCACCAGCTCGTGATCTGCTGCGAGCCCTGCGCACCGCCGGTGACGTACACGGTCGGCAGGGAACGGTCGAAGCCCCACAGCCCGAGCGCCTGGATCGCCTTGTCACCCTGCCCGGTCAGCACCTCCGGGCGTACCGGGTTTCCGGTCACCACGGCGGTGGCGCGCGCGGCCTCGGGCAGGAACTTCAGCGTCGACTCGGAGGAGACCGCGACCCGGGCCGCCATCCGCGCCAGGGCCCGGTTGCCCAGACCGAGCCGGACGGTCTGCTCGTGAACCACCAACGGCCGGTGACACATCCGGGCGGCCATCCCGACCGGCACCGCGACGTAGCCGCCCGTGCCGAGCACCACGTCCGGTCCGAACTCGGCCACCGCGGAGCGGGCCTGCGCGACGCCCAGGGGAACGCGGCCCATGTCCTTGACGTTGGCGGGCGACACCAGCTTGAGCGGATTGGCGGAGCGCCGGATCTTCCCGGTAGCGACGGTCCTGAACGGGATGCCCTCGGCGGCGGTCACCCTGGCCTCAAGGCCGGCGGCGGTGCCGATCCACAGCACGTCCAGCGCGCCGTCGACCTCGGCGAGACGCGAGCGCAGGGCGCGGATCGCGGTGAGCGCCGGGTAGGTGTGGCCGCCCGTTCCGCCGCCGGTGACGATCAGTCGAAAAGGACGGCCAAGGCGGGAGACGAGATCGCCGGTGTCGCGGTTCACGCCTGGAACATACCAGCGCCGCCGGGGCCCTCGCCCGCCTCGCCTGACGACCGGCACGGGACGGGTGCGCCCGCAGCCCTTCGGCGGGGCGGTTCGGTTCGGGCCCGGAGAACGCGCCCAACGACGAGCCGTCAACCGCCCGCCGGACGGAGTCCAGGGCCGCATGCTTCAGGCCGGAGTACAGCGGCATCGGGATACACCAATTCGGGCGGCTCAAGCGCGCGCGGTACGGCGGGTCCCGGGCCTGCAAGCCTGGGGCCCGCTTCACACCGCTCCCTGTCAACCGACCACCCGGTCCGGCTCGTCCAGCCACACCCGGTGCTCGCCCGCGACGGTGACCGTCAGGCCGAACCGGTCGAGGCCCGGCTCGCCCTGGCACTGCCACCAGGCGTGGACGGCGCTCACCTCGTCCCACAGGTCGCGGGGGCCGGACTGCGCGACGGCATGCCTGGCGTCCCAGTCGGCGAGGCGGCAGTGGGAGTACGAGATTCCGTCCCAGATCTCCAACCGGCCGGTGCCGAAGTGGTCGTAGCCCGCCCACACCTGCTGCCGGAACAGGCCCGGCAGCCGCAGGCCGATCGCGAAGGCGGCGGCGGTGTGCTCGGCCACGGCAGCGGGATCGAGTTCGGACGGACCGTGCCGGACGTCCTCGATCTCGAACTCGCCGCTCCCGGGGCGCTGGCCACGCACCCACATGAACGCCACGTCCTCGACGAACGGCCCGCTCGCGGATCGGCCGTCGGCGGCGACGGTGAGCCTCAGCAACCCGCCGTTGCAGAACGCCGTGCCGTACGGGAGGACGATGACGCCGCCGGGCACCGTCTGCTCGATCAGAGCCCCGGGAACGCGCCGTACGGCCGCGGTGACGTGCACCCGGTCGTACGGCGCGCCTGCCGGGTGGCCGAGCGTTCCGTCGCCGACGACGGTCCGGACCGGCAGGCGATGCGCCACCAGGCGGTGCCGCGCACCCTCGGAGAGCCCACGGTCCACCTCGACGGTGACGACGTTCGCCGCACCGAGCCGAGCCGCCAGCAACCCGGCCGTCCAGCCCGTGCCGGTGCCGACGTCCAACACTCGCATGCCGTCCGAGACTTGGAGATGTCGCAGCATCTGGGCCACCACGGTGGGCATCGAGCTGGACGAGGACGGCGCACGGCCGTCCTCGTCCAGCCGGGTCACGAGCGGAATGTCCGAACCGACCAACTCCTCCCACTGGCCCGGGTGTTCCGCCCGGTCGATCCACTCACCCCCGTGGTGGATCCGATCCGGAACGAACGGCCGACGCGGCACGGCCCGGAACACCGTGTCCCAGTCGGCCGACAGCGCACCGGACTTCCGGAGGGCGTCAGCGAGCGCGTCCCAGTCCATGCGGTGCTCCTCCCTCAAGGCTTCGCCGGCTTGGGCAGGTTGGTGGGCGGCGCGTCCCGCTTGCCGTCGCACGGTGCCGTGTCCGGCTTCCCGGAGTGGCTGCCGCCCTTGCCGCCACCCGCCTGGCCGGGCCCGTCGGTGCCGGGCCCTCCGCCGTGCTTGCCCATGTTTCTCTCCCTCTCAAGGCGTCGAAGACCGTGCCCACCGGTTCGCCGCGTCGGCAACCGCCCCGCGACGTTTCACGGTCGGACTTCGTCCGCTTCGTGCGGGAACCCGGTCGGCGCGAGTCCAGTACAGCCCGACTCGCGCTCTCCCAGAAGCCATTGCCCGTAGTCCCGGGGTTGTCCCGCCCTCGCCCGCAGTAGGCTTCCGGTCGCTGTCGATGATGGGATTGGCCCCGTGGACGACCCGATCCGTCACCCCCTCGCCTACGCGCGCGAACTGCGCGGCTGGTCGCAGCGCGACCTGGTCGTGGAGCTGAACAAGGCGGCCCGCCGACAGGGGCTGCTCTCCGGTGCCGACAAGACGGCTGTCAGCCGGTGGGAGCACTGGCGCAAGACGCCGAACGCCGACTCCCAACTCCTCATCGCCGAAGCCTTCGGCGTCCCGGTCTCGGACATGGACGCGTACGGCTGGCCCTCGTGGCTGCCCGGGCGTGACGAGCCGCTGCCCTTGGGGGCCACCCACACCGTCCAAGCACTTCACGACGCACAGAGGGCCGCCATGGACCGCCGTAGTTTCATGACCTTCAGCACGATCTCACTGGGCGGCCTGGCCGCCCAGTGGGCCGCCGCCGAGCCCGAGCGCCTCGCCTCGGGCATGAACGGCAAACGCGTGGACGGCGAACTCGTGGACTGGCTGGAGGAGACCAGCAGGCGACTGACCGCCCTGCCCACCGAACAGCGCCAGCACACGGCCGGCCTGACGGACGCCCACCTGGCCACCGTCACGGACCTGATCAAGGCGGGCCGCTACGGCGAGACGGTCGGCCGCCGTCTCCACCGGCTGGCCGCCTCGCTCGCCACCACCTGCGGCTGGCACCGCTTCGACCAGGGCCGGCACTGGGCGGCCGGAAAGCTCTGGGAGGCCGCGCTCCAGTCCGCGCACGCCGCCGGCGACCGCGACCACGGCGCCGGGGTGCTGTCCGACTTCGCCTACCAGGCCAACTGGCTCGGCCAGGCGAAAGTCTCCGTCGACCAGCTCGGACACGCCCTGTCCGGCATCGGGCACCCGACCGCCCGGTCCCTGCTGCTCCTGCGCAGGGCCAGGGCCCACGCGGTCCTCGGCGACCGCTCCGCCTGCTACCGGGACCTGGCCGGTGCCGAATCCGCCCTCGCCATGGAGACCGCCGACCCCGCACCCGGCTGGTGCGCCTGGATGAGCCCGGCCGATCTCGCCGTGGACTCCGGCCAGTGCCTCCTGGACCTCGGCCGAACGGGCGAGGCCCATGCCCTGATCGCGGAGGGGATGGCGCTACTGCCCCGGGCGAGGGACAAGACTCGCGGCATCTTCCTGACCTACCAGGCCCGAGGCCACCTCCAGGCCGGGGACGTCGAGCAGGCCCTGGCCGTCACCGGGGAGGCGCTCGACCTGGCCACCCGCATCGGCGCGCCCCGTTGTGTCGCCCTCGTCCGCGAGCTCGCGCCGTCCTTCCGGCCCTACCGCCGGATCGACGGCGTCCCGGAGTTCCTGGACCGGCTGCGGGTGGGTTGAACGCGCCCGGGACCGCCGGTCCCGGGGCGCGACGTTCCGCCGACGCGACCCGGCGCGGCCCGGCGCTTCCGCCCCGGGGCGCGTCCGCTCCGGCACCATCGGAGGAGGGACACTCCCCTTCGAGGACTCCAGGAGCAGCGCGATGACCGAGCAGGACCCCGGGCAGGACCCCGGGCAGGACCCCGGGCAGCGGCTCCCCGCCGTCGCGATCGTCGTCAAGGACGGCCGGGTGCTGATGGTTCGGCGGCGGATCGCCGAGGGCGAACTGTCCTGGCAGTTCCCGGCCGGGGAGGTGGAGCCCGGGGAGTCGCCCGAGGCGGCGGCCGTCCGCGAGACCGCCGAGGAGACCGGGCTCCGGGTGGCCGCCGCCAGACTCCTCGGCGAGCGGGTGCATCCGCAGAACGGGCGACGGATGTCGTACACGGCCTGCGAGGTGGTCGGCGGCACCGCCGTGGTGGCGGACTCCGACGAGCTGGACCGGGTGGTCTGGGCCTCCCGCGCCGAGCTGGCCGCGTACGTGCCGTTCCCGATGTTCCCGCCGGTGCGGGAGTACCTGGACGGCATGCTCGCCGGTTAGGGCAGGTCCGAAGGGTGCCCGCAGGTCGCGCAGCCCGCCCGGTGGTCGGCGAGCGTCGCCTCGAACCGCGCCTTCAGCTCCTCCAGCCGGGCGGCGGTGCCCCGGGTCGAGTAGCCGGCGAGGGCGCGCAGGACGATCTTCCGGGCCTTGTGCGGCCGGCCCTTGTGCACCTTGACCGCCAGCGCGGTCGACAGGCTGCCGACGGAACCGGCGTCGGCGAGCTCGACCGACTCGATGTCACACCAGGCGGCCCGGTGGGTCCACTCCATCGTGCGGCTGGTGATCCCGGCGGCGTCGATGACCAGCGACATCCGCAGGATCCGGTAGAGCATCACCGCCGAGACGACGCCCAGCGCCGCGCCGAAGACCTTGGAGGCCCCGGGCGCCGTCGCGGCCATGGAGATCGCGACGAGCAGTGTGACCGTGAAGGTCGCGGCCATGAAGACGCGCTGCCACGGGCTCAGGCGGATGCGGTGCGGGAGGGCGAAGGCTTCGGTCACGGCGCGATGGTGGCACCGGGGCCGTCGGCCGTCAACACTTCACCACCACCCTGACCAGGGCTGTCGGGGTCCGGCGCTCGACCGGCGGCGCTCGACCGGCCGCGTACGATCGGCCGGCGCCGGGAGCCGTACGTCGGCCCGTGGCCGCCCGAGCCGCCGCTCACCTCGCCGGACGTGGCCGGGCAGGTCGAGCCGGCGGACGGCGGACGACGGACAGCGTCCCGATGGCGATGACGATGGTCCCGAGGCCCTCGCGCCCACCGAGCGGGAGGCGCCGTTGTCCCTCTGAGGCCCTTCCGCACCTCGGCCCCCGTACGCTGTCCCGCAGCACCGGGAACGCAGGCGTTCGGGGGAGCCAGTGGAACTACGTCAGTTGCGCGTCTTCGAGGCCGTCGTCACCCACCGCACCGTCACCGGCGCGGCCGTGGCGCTCGGGCTCACCCCGTCCTCGGTGTCCGAGCAGGTCCGCACCCTCGAACTCAGCCTCGGCACCGACCTGTTCGAGCGGACCAGGCCCGGTCTGACCCTCACCCCGGCCGGGGAGCGGCTGCTCCCGTGGTCCCACCGGCTCCTCGGCCAGGCCGAACAGGCCCGCCGCGAGGTCGCCGGCCCCCGGACCCGGCTGCGCCTCGGCGTCCTGGAGGCCGTCGCCGCCACCCATGCCCCGGCCGTCCGCTCCCAACTCACCGACCGTCAGCCCGGCCTGGACATATCCCTGCGCACCGACGCCGGCCGGGACGTCCTGCTCGACGGCGTCGCGGCCGGGGCCCTGGAGGCCGCCCTCGTCCTCGACTCCCCCGGCCCGCTCGGTTCTCTCGGCTTCCCCCTGCCGCCCGCCCCGCTCGACCACCTCGACCTCCACGACGTCCCCCTCGCCCTGGTCGCCGCCCCGGCCCACCCGCTGGCCCGCGCCACCGGCCTGACCCCGGAACACCTGCGCGGCCACCGCCTCCTGGTCGACGCCCCCGGCTGCTCCTACCGCCTCGCCGGCGAACGCCTCCTCGGCCACCACGTCCGACGGCTGCGCACCGGCGCCGTCCCCGTCACCCGCGCCTGCGCCGAGCAGGGCCTCGGCATCGCCCTCCTGCCCGCCTTCGCCGTGCAGGACCACCTCGCCGCCGCCACCCTCACCCGGCTCCCCCTCGACCTCCCGCCCCTGCGCCTGCGCCTCCTCTGGCGCGCCGACCGCTGCCCCCTCCCGGGCCTCCGCGCCGCCCTCGCCACCTGAGCACCCGGCCGCACCCGGGCCGCACACGGCGGCGCGCCCCGGGGTCCGTGAACCCGGGGCGCGCAACTGCGGTACGGATGCCAGGCGTTGGGGCCCGCCGACCGGCGGGGCCGACCAGCCGGGCCCACCAGCCGGGCCGACCGGCTACGCCGCTCCGGCGAGGTGCGAGAGGTGCGAGAGATGCCCCATCCGGTGATCCGGAATCGAGCGGAATTCCACGTACGCCGCCCGCACGCTGTTCTCAGCCGCCGCGTCCCCGGCCATGACCAGTTCCTCCGCCTCCTTGAGGACGGAGGCGAGCCTGGCGGACTTCTCGGCGCATTCGAGCGTGAGCTTGAGACACCTTCCCCGCAGGCGCCGGTTCAGGAAGTCAAACGGGTGCGTCGCCTCGTAGGAGGCCCGCAACACCGGGGAGAGCTCCTCTTCGGCGATCGCGGCGACGCGCTCCAGCGCCTCGACACAGGCGCGGAAGTACACGCGCCGGTCTTCCGTGCCGCCGGCCGCCTCCATGCTCTTCATCGACGTCTCCGCCTCCCGCGTGGCGGCCTTCCAGCGCGAGAACGCCTCGGCCAGGTCCCGCTCCACCCGACCGCGGTCCTCCCTGCGGGCGGCGGCTTCGCCGACCGGGGCCGGGGTGTAGCTGGGGCCGGAGTGGGTGAGGGCGCCCCAGAACCTCCGCGCCGCACCGTCATCGGACACGTCTCGCGGCTCCAGGCAATAGCTGGCACCGCCATGCGTCAACGCCTGAACGAATTCCCGGCTCACAAGACACCCCCGTCACCGACCACCGAAGAACTGATACCCACAGCCTGCGACTCGGCACCGGACTCCTGGGCCGGAATCGACCGGATCAGCGATCCGACGTCCGAAAGCTCCGAGTCCTTCGCCGAGTTCTGCCACTTGTCGAGAATCGCCGGGGCTCCGGCACCGGCGATGACCGCCCCGAAAGCACTGAACGGGCCGGCCATGGAAACCGCCCACGCGACTCCCGCCCCGATCAGCGTCCGGGCTATCTCCGCGGCGAGGTAGATCGACAGCTTCGTCCCGCCGGGGACTTCCCACGGCCAGCACCGCTTCGTCTGGACGACGCGGAAGAACGTCAGCAGCGAGACGAGGAGGCCGCCGACCAGGCCGTAGACCGCCATCGCCCAGTGAGACATCCCGGCTTCCTTCTCCCCAATCCCGAAGCTGACTGTCCGTCAACCCTACGCGCAAGCGGCACCCGGCGCCACGCCCGCAGTCCGGCCGCAGCCAGCACAACGGCCCCTCCCCGCCACGGGAGGGGCCGGCATGTCTCCGCACTGGCGGATGCGCGCAGGTCAGGCCTTGGGGCCCGCCGACTGGACGACCTCGAAGGACCACAGGGTGGAGCCGCTGGCGGCCGGGCGCTTGGGGGCCTCGCCGGAGGGGCCGTTCTGGTGGGCGGCCTTCATCGGGCCCTCCATCCAGGCCTTGAAGTCCTCCTCGCTGCGCCAGCGGGTGTAGACCAGGTACTGGTCCGGTGCCCTCGACCGGGCAACGCATCATCAGATGTACCTTTAGCTCATGGCCGAAGACCTGGTAACACGCGCCCACTGGGGCGATCTGACGGGGCAGAACTGGGCCGGACTCGTCCGTCTCTCGTTCGAGGTGGATGCCGACCCAACTACCGCCTCCAGCAAGGAATCCAGCCCGGACACCGAGACGCCAAGCCGACGCTTCGTCCCGATGACGGGCCGCGACATCAAGGGCCGCGACGAGCAGGAGAAAGACGCCCGGCTGTTCGTCGAGAGCCGAGGCGGACGCTACATCCACACGTACGAGGAGCCGGACACCAGCGCCTGGAAGCGGAAGCGCATCCGGCTCCCGGACGGCCAGGTTGTCTACCGCGTCGTCCGGCCGGTGTTCGAAGGGGCGCTCGCCAATATGAAGGAGGGGCTGGCCCCCAACGGCGAGCGGCTTGACGGCTTGATCGTCTACGACATCGACCGCCTCACCCGCGACAACCGCCACCTCGAAGATGCCATCGAAGTCGTGGAGAACTTCCGCCGACCGATCATCGACATCACGGGCACGCTGGACCTCCTGACCGACAACGGCCGGGCGGTCGCCCGGGTGGTGGTCGCCATGAGCAACAAGCAGTCCGCCGACACGGCCCGCCGAGTCCGCCGGAAGCACCGGGCGCTTGAGCAGGCCGGCATCCCGACCGGCGGGGCCCGCCCGTTCGGCTGGCAGGGCGACAAGCGCACGCTGCACCCTGACGAAGCTCCGCTTCTCCAGAAGGCCGTCCGGGAGATCATCACCGGCACGCCAATCCGGGCGATCGTCCAGCGGTGGAACGAGGCCGGCATGACGACTCCCCGGGGCAACGTCTGGACACCCGGGAAGATCAAACAGCTCCTACGCAATCCGCGTCTCTGCGGCATCCGGTCGCGGAAGGCCACCGAGCCCAACCCCGTCACCGGCGGCGAACACCAGCGCCTCGAAATGGTCTACGACGCCGAGGGGAATCCGGTGCCGGGCCAGTGGGACCAGGTCATCACGGTGACCGAGTGGGAAGCACTCACCGAAATCATCGGTATGAACTCCGTGCCGGGGACCGGGCACAACGCCCGCAAGTACCTCCTCAGCGGCATCCTGCGCTGCGACCGGAACGGCTGCGGCAACGGGCTCCGGGCACTCAAGGCGACACCGAGCCAGCGCAAGCCAGAGGGCTTCTTCTACTACGCATGCCCCGACAAGGGCACCGGCCGAGGCTGCGGCGGAGGCACCAAGATCGCAGGTCCGGACACGGACGCCGCGGTCATCAAGCTCGTGATCGCGAAGTACGAGCTTGAGGCAGCCGAGCGCCAGGCCACCTCGAACCCCCAACCATGGGATAGAGAAGAGGAGTTGGAGCGCGTACGCGAGGACATCGCCGACCTCAAGAAGGCACGCAAGGATCGGAAGATCACCGCAGAGCGGTACTTCTCGTATCTCGCCGAGTCCGAGGCCGAGGAGCGCACCCTTCTCGCCGACCGGAACAAGTGGATGCGGTCCGCCTACGCAGCGGAGGGCAAGCCCGTGAACCTCCGTGCAGAGTGGGAGGGGCTGACCTTCATGGAGAAGCGTTCGTACATCGAAGACGCACTGGTTGCCGTGCTGGTCGCCCCGGCAGTCGGTCGAGGCCGACCGGTGAGGGGGCGCCTCACCCCTGTTCCCCGCGAGCGGGACTGACCGTCGGGGCAGGCGCATTCGGCCCAGGTGTCGGGCGCGAGTTCGGGCGAGCGCCATCGGATCGACTGGTCACCTCCAGGCCGAGGATGGCGTTCACTCGCCGCCATCGGGCATCGGACCATCGGGGAGCTGAGCCCGCCTGCTCTCGCGCCCATGCCCAATCCTCTTCTTCGTCAGGTTCCATCAGACCCACCCGCCACCGGCTGTCCAACACGAAGGCCTTCTTCACGGGCGACCTGGCGGTTCATGGCGAGGTCTTCGGCGATGCCTGCGGCTATGAGTGTTTGGGCAGAGGTGTCGTAGCCGGAGCCGACGTAGCGCCAGACGGATTCGGTGGTGACTTCGTCGTTCCAGTCGGTGAAGAGCTGACGGCCGCCGGCCATGGTGCGGGCGTGTTCGGCGCGGGCGGTGCGAAGTTGGCCGTAGGTGGTGGAGTAGGCACGGGTCTTGGTGAGGCAGTGGCCCCGGTAGCCGAGCATGTGGGCCCAAACGCGGAGGCGGAGGTGTTCGAGTTCAGGCAGGCCACCGAGTCGCCAGGCTGGTGCGATGAGTGCCCGGATGTGCTGAGTGACGTGAAGCGCCTGTATCTCCGCCAGGGACTCGATTCGGCGGTCGACGGCGCCGGCGGCTTCCACGCTCTTGCTCGTGTACTTGGCGACATACGCGGCCACGGCTCCGTCCGTGATCCGGTCACTGCCATCGTCGCCGTTGGTGAGGGCATGGGCGTCAAGCTGGGTGCCGAAGCGAAGCCGGGTGTCGCCGTAGGCTGCCGAGTCCGGCGGTGCCAGCGCGACTGCGGCTGCGGCAGAGCGGACGGTCTCCAGGAGGAGGTCCGCGGTGGCCCAGGCGGGGGGCGGAGTGGTCGGGCCGTCGGGTCCGTCGAGGCGGATAACGGCGTGGAAGTGGATGGCGCCGCGCTTCTGGTACTCGGCGACCTTCGCGGCCGAGATACGGATCAGTCTCCGGACGGCCGTGCGGCTGACGCCCGCCCGGGTGGCGACGTGGTGGTACAGGTTGTCGCGGAAGGCTTTCCACAGCGTCGGTGCCGCAGCGTTCCACAGGATGTGGCCGGGGTAGTCGTAGCAGTCAGCGCAGAGCGGCTGTCCGATGAGCGGGTCCGTGTCCGAGTGTGTTCTGCCGCAGCCGTGGTAGCCGCCCTGTTCGCAACGCCCGTTCCGGGCCGGGTGGCAGACGCCTGCGCGGTGGACCGAGCCGAACGAAGGCGCGGTCAGGGTGACGAACAGCCGCGGGTGCGTCCGCACCGATTCGGGGATGCCCTTGCCCCCGATAAGACCGGACCGGACCAGGTGGAAGGTGTCGCCACTGTGCTCGCGCGAGCAGGACGGACAGCGGGTGGCCCGGCGGTTGCGGCAGCGGATGGCCAGCCGGCCGCCGGGTTCGGTGGCGGTCGTGTAGTTCCGCAGCACCTCACCGGACGCTGCGTCGTAGGTGGTGGTGCGCCCTGCAAGGTAGATGGGGTGGGCGCAGCCGCCGGTGGCGCGGATCTGGTCGAGCCAGCGGTTCAGGTCCGGCATCTCGCCGAGGCAGACCAAGTCACGTTCGATTAGCGGCAGTTGGCGCAGCCACGCCTCCCGGTCGAGGAGGGCGCGGCGTGCAGTGTGGTCGGTGTACGGGTTGCTGGGGTGGGTCATGGTGGGTGTCTCCAGGGCCAGGGTTCGCCGGGCCCCGGCCGGGCCATGTGTGTGGCGGCTCGGCCGGGGGTGGCGTTGGGGTGGGTGGTGCGGGTCCGGCGGGTGGGGATGGAGCGGCCGCCGGTGGGGGTTGGGTGGGTTGGCACGGTGATCACGGTCTTTCAGGTGGTGGTGTGGGTGAGGCCTTGGGCGAGCCACATCACGGCGTAGATGGCGGGGTCGGCCCAGCCAATGCGGTCGAGGAAGATGCCGAGGACGCCGATGAGGAGGACGTGCCAGAGCTTGAGTTCGCCGGAGCGGATCAGGAGGAAGGTGGTGAGGGCCATGACGGCGGTCAGGATGAGGGCGGTGCCCATCAGAGGTAGACCCCTTCGGTCGACTCGTCCGCCGCCTGGAGGCCGGGCCAGGTCGGTGCCAGCCGGGCGTACTTGCCGGCCGCGCGGCGGGCCTGTTCGGGGGTGACGTGGATGGAGCGGGCCCTGATCCACCGGCCACCGGCATCGGCGGTGATGGCGACGCCCTGCTCAGCCGCGGTGATCTGCTGAGCAGCGGCCAGGGCGTCCTTGTCGAGATCGCCAAGCGCCATCTCCGCCGTCCCGGCATCGTTCACCCGGTGGCAGACCCGGCCGGCCAGCTGAGCCCGCAAGGCGGTCACCCCGGGCCCGAGGTCCGAGCCGACCCGTTGCCCCGCGACCACCAGGTGGACGCCCAGCGCGGCGCCGAGCTGCGCGAGCCGGAGCAGGTTGGTGGAGATCTCCCCCACCTCCGCCTTGTCGTCCCTGGTGGCAACGAGGTACAGCTCCGCGACTTCGTCCACGATGACGACGACGGGCATCTTCCGGAGCTTCGGCGGCAGGTCCCAGACGGATCGGGCGCCGACCGAGCGGCACAGCTGCATCCGCGCCTCGACCTCCGCGACCAGCTCCGCGAGCAGGTGGGCAGCTTCCGCCCGGGTGGCTGCCAGAGCCGACAGCCGGTCCTCGAACAGGGACAGTTCCATGCCGCCCTTGAGGTCGATGCCGAACAACGCGACGCGCTGCGGGGCGAGTTCCTTCACCAGCGAGGCGATGAGGGTGGACTTGCCGGAGCGGGTCGCACCGACGATGAGCCAGTGCGGCGCCCGCCGCAGGTCGATCGTCCAGGCCCGACCGTCCTCCAGCAGCCCGACCATCGCCCGCAACAGCCGCTGCTTCAACCGGTACGGCACCACGGGCGCGATCAGTGGGTCCCAGGCGAGCGCCGAGAGGGTGACGAACCCCCGCTCGTCCGCGACCAGCCGCACCGCGTGCACCCGCCAAGCATGGGTGAACGCGCCAAGGGCCTCCGCGAAGTGCTCGGGCACCTGCCCGGGGTGGAGCCGCACCCGCACGTCGAGACCGCCACGCCGGTACTTCGCCACGCCCAGCCGAGGCGGCATCGGCCGCAGCGGATCGCCGCGGACCATCAAGTCCCCGACTCGGGCCCGGCCCGGACGCTTGGCCACGGCGAGGCCGAGATTTGTGGTCAGGCGCCGCCACGTCACCCGAACGCGGATGGCGGTCGTCGGGTAGCCGAGCAGGTACCACCAGAGATAGGGGTAGCTGCGCCGAAGCACCGGGGCCATGCTGAGCCCGATCAGCACCGTCGCCAGCATCACCACCCACAGCAGTTGGAGGACGATCACGGCCGTCCCCCGTTCTCCATCGCCGTGTTGTGGGCTTCGGTCTCCAAGTCACGGGCCCGGCGCACGGCCTTCGTGGCGACGATGGCGATGTGGTCGAAGAGCTGGGCTCCCTCGTCCTCCCGCCCGAACGGGTCAATCTCCTCGGCCAAGTCCCCGAGCTCCCGGAGCAGCCCCCGCAGCTTCACGCGGGTCGCGCCGCTCATCAGGCGTCGCCGCCCTTCCGCGAGGCCGGCGGAGCAGCGACCGGCACCGGGGTGATGGCATCAGCCCGGAAGGACAGGCCGTGCCGATCCCCCATCGCCCACGAGAAGGCGGTCAGGCCGGTGACATGCACCCGCACGCCCTCCACGACGCCGACCGGTTCGCCGGACACGCTGATCTCGATGATCGAGGCCCGCCGGCCGTCCTGCCGGACCGCGACGCCGACCGTGTAGACGGTCTGGCCCTCCCGGTCCTTCCTGATCTCGCCGGTCTCGCGGTTCGCGATCCGCGCTTCGGGGGCAACGATGCAGGTCATCGTGCCGAGTCGGGTTCCGTCCACGGGAATGGACTGCATGAGCGCACGCTCCTCTGACACCAGAGGCCGCCTGACATCGGTCGTCAAACGTACTTACATAGAGATGCCGCCCGACCAGGGCAAACGGCCACACACGAACCCTCGAAAACGACACTACACACGCGAAGCGGGCCCATCCCCCGGCGTCCGCACCAAGGGGTCAACACCATGGCGATCATTCGGAACGAGGCACTGCACAAGCAGGTGGCGGCGGCGATGCGACAGTCGATCGCCACCGGCGAGTGGCCCCCGGGCACGCAGCTGCCCTACGAGACCGATCTCGCCGAGACCTACGGCGTCTCCCGACCCACCGTCAGGCTCGCCGTCGCCGCCCTCCGCAGCGAGGGCCAATTGGACGTGAAGCAAGGCCGCGGCACCTTCGTCCGCGCCGCCGTCCACGGCCCAAGCACCAGCCTGGACCGGACCATCGCCACCCAGGGCGACACCCTCTCAACGCCCTTCGACGCCTGGTTCGACCGCGCCGAGGAACCCACGCTCTACCGCACCCGCACCGACGCCATCACCGCACCGCTGCTGGAGATGGAGCAAGACGAACTGATGCTCGGCTGTGACCGCCTCCTCACCGACCCCACCGGCGACGGCCGCGCCCTTCACCGCCTCCTACTCCCCATGGAACGCATCGAGGCCACCCCGCTCACCCAGCAGCCCGCCGCCACCCCGGCCGAGGCCTACGCGACGCTCACCGCCGCCGGCCACCACCTCACCTGGCGCGAGCGGGTCAGCGCCCGAGTCCCCCAACCCGACGAGCGCGAGGCCCTCCAACTCTCCGAAGCCGCCGTCCTCCTGGTCGCCCACCGCATCACCTGCGACCAGGCCACCGGCCTCCCCCTCATCCTCGAAGAGACCCGCCTCGGCGCCGAAACCACCGCCCTCACCTACGCCATCGACGCCCACAAGCCCAAGCGCGCCAAGGCCTCCCGCTAACCACCCCGAACAAGCCGACAGCCCCCACGTCCACACCGGGCGCGGGGGCTGTCGCAACTCTTCTTCACTTACTCAAGGGCGCGCACAACGCGCCAGCGCGCGGCCCTGCCGCTCGCCGCCGCTCCTGTCTCCGCCCCGCGCCGGCGGCGGCCGGCCGCGCACGTCGAGCGTGCGGCCGAGAGGGCTGCCGAGGTCAGAGACCGTCATGGCTGGGGTCGGGCGGCTCCACGGTTTTACCCACCCCCCCGGCTCGGGACCCGAGTCGAGCAAGAACGGGGGGCCACTCGGCCAAACTGCGGTCAGGCCCAAAAGCCCTGACCGAGTCGCAACAGCTTACGGCCCCCCGATCATGCTCGACCCCAAACCAGGCAGGACACCGGCCAAACCGCTCCACCGCTTCGCTCATGCTCGCGCCCGAGGGGGCCTTGAAAGTAAAGCAGAGCCTGGTAAGTCGATCACCTATTGTCGACGATCGCTTCGATAGCAAGAAGCCTTACGAGTTCAATATCTGGCGAAAGCCGCAAAGCCTCATGACTGAGGGGGAGGAGGACCTTTGATTCGGCATATTTAGCGTCATCCTTGGCGTGAACGATTCTATTTCGCAGCATGTAGACTCTTTTGGCGACCTGCGAGGCCAGAGTCTCGCCGCTTTTGAGATTGATGGCATGAATGCCCCCGATTGGGCCGTTTTTTGCGAAGTGACCATCGCGATCGTTCGAGAAGAATTCGCGCAGCCGCTCTTCGGGCACACACTCCTCGATCAGGGATTTCAGCTGGTCGGCTTCAGTTGCGCCATGGGATCTCTCGACCGAGTTCAGAATCTTCAGGACGGACGAGTCTTTATCCTCATCAAAGTCGAGCGACCTAAGAATTCTGCGCACTCGTTTTACCGATTCCCGCTTGTGGACTGCGGGAAGGTAGTGCTCCAGGATCTGATAATAAGACAGATATGAGATTGTGTGGTTGCCGCGCATGGCGTAATCGCCAGGGATTGAAAAAAGTGTTGCGATGCTATCCGGGATAGGGGTTCGCGGAAACCGGACGTTCCGATTGAAGCCCTGATCGAGCTTCCGGCGCAAAGGGCTTGCCAGCTTGGGGCGCAGGGAGTAGGAGGCGCGATGGCGCGCGTTAAGCTCAAACAGGAAGGAGTTCGCGAGATCGAGAGACCTCCGTAGCAGCTCTTTCTCGTCCATACTGCCGCTGAGATAGACCTTCAGGCTTGGCCGCGTCAATCCGCGCGCATCCTGATCCAGCGGCCGAATTGGGGTGCAGGGGGGAGTGTTCTGTGAAATCTCAATGCAGGTGGACCCGTCCGCTGACGTCACGCGAATAACCGGACGGATGAAGTTGGCATCCTTTCCTTCTTCCTTCGGCGTCGTCGCAGTGTGACCGTGAGAGCATGGGTACTGCTCAAAAGAATACTGCCCAATGCTTGTTGCTCGAAATCCATTCAGCCCGTTCTGTTGAAGCTCAAATTCGACAAATCCCGCTTGTGGATCAATCCAGCCTTCGTGGCCTTCCATCTTGTGGGCGCCGCGATTGATGGCTTCGAGAATCTCTATTGCCTCGCTTTGGGGCACGGCGATTCCCCTACGGCGATAGGCCCCTGATTCCGGGTCGAAGAAGACGACCTCTCCCTGGGTTGGGTGATATGTCAACCCAAGGGCTTCTTCGAGCTTTGATATGTCGACGGCGGTCAGTTGGTCGAAACCATATGAGTTGTCTTTGGTCATGGTGCGCTCCCGCTGGTGAGTGCGCATAGACTAGCCAAGCTGGGAGCTCGGTGGGCAAGATTTCCCAAATCAGGACAGTGGGCACCTGATCCATTGGGTGGTCATCATCCGGATCGGTGGTGCCATCCCTGCGAGGCCACCGTCGTGTTCCAAGAAACCGATAGCGTGCCACAGGCGTGCCAGAACGGGCGGTATGTGGCGGTCAATCGCGAGCGCCGGCGGTGCGATGGCTGGGGAACCGGCAGGGTAGGAGCGTCGCAGGTCACGCAGGGTGGCGAACGCCTGTCCTTGTAATGCGGTGGTGATCGAGGAGTCCTCTCCGGCCCCCATAGACGCCACGCCCAGGAGAGCGGCCAGTGCAGGCGAAAACCTGCACTGGCCCCTGTCAGTTCCGTTCGTCGCGGACGCCAACTGCCAGGCAGAGCAGTTCCTTGAGGCTCATCCAGCCCTCTAGAGCGCCCTCCAGACGTACCAGCGCCCCGCCCTGCGCATCGGTGTCGGCGATCGCCCGCAGCTGCGAACGTTCGACGCCGCACGCTGCCAGCAGGGAGTTCACCTCGTCCGCCGTCCCCCTCGCGGCCCGCCAGCCGGCGGCGTAGTCAACGCCTGGCAGCCACACCCATGAGTCCGGGTCGAAGCTCGCCGCCAACTCCGCACCGAAGTCGTCGTCCCCGTCCAACTGCTCTTCAACTCCCCTGGTCAAGAACCGAACCGGCCATCCGTGCACAGACATGCCGAGGAGCCCGATACCATCGGTATCGGGCTCCGACCCACCGGACCACCCCTCTCCCGCCAAGGTCTCGGGGTGTTCCGGCACGTCTTCAGTTGTCCCTGATCAGGTCAGGTGCGCTCCCGCGTCGACTCCTCGCAGCAGATTCGTCGCAGCAGCTCCAATCGCTGGCCATCGGCGAAGCCAGGTTCGTTGCACCACGCCATCACGTCACGGTGCGCGGCTTGGCGCCCCGGCGAGACGGCCCGCACCAGCCAGGAGAACTGGCCGTCCAGCAGCCACCAGGTAGTGCCCCGGGACCACCAGGCCCACAGGCGCCGGATCACTGGAGCGCCCCTGGGCCGGCTGGGTACAGGCGGACCACGGTCGGGGTCAGGTCGAGGAAGGCCAGGGCCCGCACCTCCCCGTGCGTCGCCAACCGGTGCCCGATCTCCTGTACCTTCGACGGACCGAACAGCTCGGCGAAGTACCCCTGCTGGTCCGGGCTGAGCGGGAGCGCGGCCAACGTCGCCAGGACCGCAGCCATGGCGTCCGGCAGCTTGCAGAACCGCGCGGGCGAGGTCACGCCTCGGACCTCCACGATCACCGGGAACGGGTACGGAGAGCCGACCGCCAGAACCAGGTCCATCCCCGGTCCGTCGTGCTCTCGAAGCGGCTTCACTTCCCCGACACCTCCCCCGAGCGGCGCGGGTGCGACGCGTGGACACGAACCGTCCGACCGTTCACCACGATGGTCCGGGTCTCCGACTTCAAGAGCCCCGCACCGCAGTAGGAACACCGGGTCGCCGCCGACCCGGACGACCGCTTGTTCACGACACGCCGCCTCTCGGGCCCACCAGCGCCCAAACGATCTTCCCGATACCTTCCGGACGGGGCATGAAGCCCCACTCCACGGACAGCGCCTCCACCAGGAACAGCCCTCTACCCGACTTGGAGTCCACGCCCACAGACCTCCGGATCACCGGCTTCTCGCTGCTCGCGTCGTGCACCTCCAGCCGGAGGTGATCGGGCACCATCTCGAAGCGAACGAAGATTCGCCGCCCCTTGGGCACCCGGGCGTGCCTCACAGCGTTGCTCACCAACTCGTCAAGCACGACCATTGCGTCATCCGCGAGGGCATCTCCGCCCGGCACGCGGGCCAGGAAGATGCGGAGGTGTAGTCGAGCCACCCCGGCAGACCTTCGGTGGCGGGTGAGCCTCACCTCGAACGCAGCTATCCCGCCGCCCGTTTCAGGCGACTCAGCAGTGCCCTGGGGTTCTCCCAAGCTGATCAAATCGCACCACCCTCCCGGTGCCCAAAGGAGGGACAGAACCCGGACGTTCCGGCCCTTGACACCAGATTGCCGAGAGGCAATGCAGACTTCGCACCCAAGCCGATTACCCACTGTGGGTAAACTCACAGGTAATCAACTTCCGTTCAGTGGCGGCTGATCAACAGCGGGGGCAGTGGTGACCGAGGCTCGCGTTCCGGACCGGCTCCCGTCGAGCCTGCTGTCCAACCCGGAGATGATCACCGCCTGCCGAAGACGAGACTTCGCCACCGTCTTCCGCCTGCTCAAGCTGGCCGGGATCTACCCCTCGCTCATCGCACGGGCCTGCGACATGACGCCAAGTCGAGTCGGCGAGGTCATGGCGGGCAAGCCCAAAATCGAGAAGATCGACCTCATCGAGCGAATCGCAGACGGGCTGCACATTCCAGGGCACATGCTCGGGCTGGCCTCCCGCGGATGGGAGCAGGAGGCAGCAGTCCCGCACCTCCGACACCGATCGCCCGAGCCGTCCGCCCGCGGGCAAGCCCTCAGCGCACCGATCGAGCCCGAGTTCTTCGTCAACCACCTGCGCGGCATCATGCCAGGCCACTACAAGGCCGCGAATCTGCTCGGGTCCCGCCACGCACTCGACGCGGTCACCCGGCACGTCCGGTTACTCGACCGCGTTCAGCAGAGCGCAGGGGGCCGTGCCCGCGACGAACTTCTCACCATTGGCGCCCGTACCGCGGAGTTCCTTGGCTGGCTGAACCAGGATCTCGGTGACTTCGACCAGGCCCTCTACTGGTCGGACCGCGCCATGGAGTGGGCCCAGGAGGCGGGCGACGATGTCATGTCCGCCTACGTGCTTTTCCGGAAGAGCAACCAGGCCACCGCTCAACGCGACGCGCAGAAGGCCGTCAGTCTCGCCCGTGCCGCCCAGCGCTCGGCCGGCGCCACGCTTCGCATCCGTGCGCTGGCCGCCCAGCAAGAGGCCCAGGGTCATGCGTTGCTGGGCAACCCTCGCTTCGCGCAAGCCAAGTTCGACGAGGCTCACGAACTCGCCGCCGAGCCGGACGACTCCCACGCGGACGACGCGCTCGACCTGGCTTACTGCACACCGACCTACGTCGAAATGCAGCGTGCGAACTGCCTGATCGAACTCGGCGATCCACGCACAGCCGTGGGCATGTTCGAGACCGAGCTTCAAATCCTGCCGCCGATCTACCGCAACGACCAGGGCGTGTACCTCTCGCGGCTCGCACGCGCCTACGCGGTGTCCGGCGAACCGGAACAGGCGGCCACCGCGGCCGACCGGGCGCTGTCGATCGCCATCGACACCGAGTCCGCCCGGGCCATGTCCGAGCTGTCCGCAGCAGGCAAAGCCCTCCAACGATGGAGCGCCGTACCCGAAGTAGCCACCTTCACCGGCCGTTTGACCCTGATGAGCAGCGGGAGCGCTCTCGACCGCTGACGCCCCAATGAGAGAGGCTGGGCTCATGGACGCACTGATCACGGCCGCCACTTCCGCAGACGAACGCCGGCGCGGCGCCAAGGTCGCCGTACTACCGGTCGGCAGCTTCGAGCAGCACGGCGATCATCTGCCGCTGACCACCGACACGGTGGTTGCCAGCCTGATCGCGCAGCGGATCGCCACCGACTACGACCTGTTCCTACTGCCACCCGTCACCGTGTCGTGCTCCCACGAGCACGCCCACATGCCGGGCACCGTCAGCATCAGCGCCGCCACGCTCTACGCCGTGATCAACGACATTCGGAAGTCCCTCCAGGCCTCCGGCGTCCCTGGCCTGCTCATCGTGAACGGCCACGGCGGCAACTACGTCCTCTCCAATGTCGTCCAGGAGGCCAACGTCGACGGCCCGCGCGTCGCCCTCTTCCCCGTCCGAGAGGACTGGCACCGAGCCCGCGAAGCCGCAGTCCTGGAGAGCAGCGGCGCCGAGGACATGCACGGAGGGGAGTTGGAGGTGTCGCTGCTCCTCCACGGCGCCCCGCATCTCATCCGGGAAGGTGTCGAACAGGACGACCATGACGCCCCGGAGCGCCCGCACCTGCTCACACTCGGCATGGCCGGCTACACGAAGAACGGCATCATCGGACGCCCCTCCCTCGGAACGGCAGCGAAGGGCCAAGCCATCCTCGACAGCCTGTCCCGATCGGCCGCCGCGCACCTCTCGATCATCGCGGGCACCTGAGAAGCACTTCGGGCCCTGCCCCGTACAGGGAAAGGGCCCGAAGAAGGAAAAGGAGCAGCAACCTAGGCGTTCTTGGGTCCGGCCGACTGGACGACGTCGAAGGACCAGAGGGTGGAGCCGGAGGCGGCGGGACGCTTGGGAGCCTCACCCTCACCGCCGCCCTGGTGAGCCGACTTCATGGGGCCCTCCATCCAGGCCTGGAAGGACTCCTCGTCGCGCCAGCGCGTGTAGACGAGGTAGCTGTCGGTGCCCTCGACCGGGCGGAGCAGTTCGAACCACTCGAAGCCGTCGGAGCCCTCGACCGCGCCGGCCCGGGAGGCGAAGCGCTGCTCCAGCACCTCGCGCTGCTCGGTGGGCACGGTCAGGACGTTGATCTTGACGACGGACATGGCACTCCTTCTGCTCCGGTGACGACCTACGGACAGCAGTCTGCTACACCTCACGGCCGGGCGGTTCACGGGCACCGCCGGTCACAGCGGGTGGCGAGGCGCCGACGCGCGGGGGCGGGGCGGCAAACCACCGGGAACGTCAGGACTCGGGCAGTCCGGCGGTCGCCAGGGTCTGGTTCCCGTACGCCTTCACCCCGGTGACCTCGGCGCCGAACCAGTCCGGCGCCGCGAACGCCTCCGCCTCGGCCTCCGTGGCGAACTCGACCTCGACGGTCCGCAGCCCCGCCAACCCGCCCTGGTAGACGTCGACCTGGACGATGGCGCCGGACGCCTCGAAGGTGTAGCGGTCCTTGATCACCCGGGCGCCCTCGGTGGCCGGCCAGAGGTCGGTGAACTCCCGTTCCTCCAGGGCGCGTTCGACCTCGATCCGGGCGGCCGGGCCCGCCGGGGGCGAGGCGCGCCGTTTGACGCCGAGGACGCGGCCCTCACCGATCCGGCGCAGCCGCACCTCGGTGCCGTCGTCCTTGATCGCGATGTAGCCCTGCTCGATGTGCTGCCGCACCGCCGTCGGCGGCGGCTCGAAGGCGCTCAGCAGGAACTTGCGCTCGATCTCCAGCGACATGGCGGGACCGCCCTTCCACGCGTCAGAACGACCGTCCCTCCCCACGGTACGGCCCCTGCGGCCCCTGCGGGTCCGGCCGGTCCCGGAGGTCCGCGCAGAGCGAGGAGCTGAGCCGGTTCAGCACCCCGGCGAGGTCGGCGTACCGCTGTTCGTCCCAGTCCCCCAGCAGTTCGGCGAGCTGGGTGCGCCGGGCGGCGACCAGCCGCAGTGCCGTCTCCTCCCCCAGTTCGGTGAGCCGTAGCGGCAGTCCGCCGGAGCGCGCCGCCAGGCCCCGGCCCTCCACCTCCCGGACGGCGTCCTCGATGACGGAGACCGGGACGATCCGCCGTTCGGCCAGTTCGGCCGGTTCGACCGAGCCGTGCTGGTGCATCTGGAGCAGCAGCCAGCTGGAGGCGGGCAGCAGGTCCAGTCCGGCGGTCGCGGTGATCCGCCGGAAGAGGTCGCGCCGGGCCTCGCGGCTGTTCAGCACGGAGAGCGCGCGGGCGATCTCGTCCAGCGAGGTGCGCTCCACCGGATTGAAGCCGATGGACTCGCTGAGGTCCGGCGCGGTGACGGTGGAGCGCAGCTTCTGCTCGCGCAGGAACAGTGACAGGACGAACGCGACCACCGCGACCGGCACCGCGTACAGGAACACCCGGGTGATCGACTCGGCGTACGCGTGGTACACCCCGGGCTGGACGGCGGCCGGCAGCCGCGGGATGACCCGGGGGTCGGAGGTGATGACCTCCGGCCGGAAGCCGGGCGGCAGCGGCACCCCCGCCAGGGCGTCGGCGAGCCGGCCGCGCAGTCCGCTCGCGAAGACCGTTCCGAAGATGGAGACGCCGAAGGAGGCCCCGATGGAGCGGAAGAAGGTGGCGCCCGCGGTGGCCACGCCGAGGTCCTCGTAGCCGACCGAGTTCTGCACGATCAGCACCAGCACCTGCATCACCAGGCCCAGCCCGAGACCGAAGACCAGGAAGTAGGCGCTCATCTCGGCCGTGCTGCTGTGCTCGTCCAACCGGGAGAGCAGCAGCAGCCCGACGGTGGTCACGGCCGTCCCGGCGATCGGGAAGACCCGGTAGCGGCCGGTGCGGGCGACGATCTGTCCGGAGCCGATCGAGGTGAGCAGCATGCCGAGCACCATCGGCAGCATGTGGATGCCGGACATGGTGGGCGAGACCTGGTGGACCACCTGGAGGAAGGTCGGCAGGTAGGTGAGCGCGCCGAACATCGCGAAGCCGATCACGAAGGAGATCACCGCGACCAGGCTGAACGTCCGCGAGCGGAACAGCCGCAGCGGCAGCACCGGCTCGGCGGCCGCCCGCTCGACCAGGACGAAGGCGACCAGCAGCACCAGGCCGAGCACCCCGAGGCCGACGATCTGCCAGGATGTCCAGGCCCAGGTGGTCCCGCCGAGTGAGGTCATCAGCACCAGGCAGGTCGCGACGGCGGCGATCAGCGCGGTGCCGAGGTAGTCGATCCGGTGCTGTCGCCGGACCTCCAGCCCGTGCAGCACCGTCGCGATCACCACCAGGGCGACGATGCCGATCGGCAGGTTGATGTAGAACACCCAGCGCCAGCTGAGGTGGTCGACGAACAGCCCGCCGAGCAGCGGCCCGAGCACGCTGGTGACGCCGAACACGGCACCGAACAGGCCCTGGTAGCGGCCGCGGTCCCGGGGTGCCACGAGGTCGCCGACGATCGCCTGGGAGAGCACCATCAGCCCGCCGCCGCCCAGGCCCTGGAGCGCGCGGAAGGCGATCAGCTCGCCCATGTTCTGGGCGATCCCGCACAGCACCGAGCCGAGCAGGAAGATCACGATGGAGGCCTGGAAGAAGCGCTTCCGGCCGTACATGTCGCCGAGCTTGCCCCACAGCGGGGTGGCGGCGGTGGAGGCCAGCAGGTAGGCGGTGACCACCCAGGAGAGGTGGTCGAGCCCGCCGAGGTCGCTGACGATGGTCGGCAGCGCGGTGGAGACGATGGTCTGGTCGAGGGCGGCGAGCAGCATCGCCAGCAGCAGGGCGCCGATCGGCACCCAGAGGTTGGGCACGGTGACCGCCGGCGGGCCGGGCTCGCCCACGGGGCTCCGGCCGGACGCGGCACGCGGCTCCGTCATGGCGTGTCCGTGGGCATCATGGCGTCTCCCTGCTCACCGCGCCGGGTCCGGTTCATCCCGATTCGTTCCACCGGTTCGAGCCGAGCGTAAGCGCCGGGGACAACCGCCGCGCCCCGGGCGTTCTCGGAGGAGTCGACCGGCACCGGGCGGCGCGACGGCCCCGCCGAGGGGCGGACGCCCCTGTCCGCCCCTCGGACGGTCCTGCATAATCAGGCGCGGTCGTGCGCCCGGACGGTGAACCGAACGGACGACCCCGGCCGGAAGACAGCGCACGACCGCCCGCGAAGCCGACGCGATACCGAGGAGGACCGGCCGATGCCGGACCAGCACTGCCCGACGTGCGGCACCGCACGCCCCGCCGGGTGCGGCTGCGTCCCGGACCCGAGCCTCACCGAGACCGCCGTACTGCCCCACATCGAGGGCCCGCCGCTGGTCCGTCCGTACGTCTCGCAGACCGCCGGCCAGGTGGCCGACCAGGCCCCGGCGGGCGCGCCGCTGGTGGACCCGTTCGCGACCGCGGTGCTGCCGCCGGTCGCCCCGGGGCAGCCCGCCGTCCCCGGGCCGCCGCCCGCTCCCCCGCTGGGGCCGGACGCCGACGCGTACGCCACCACGGTGCTGCCGCCGGTCGGCCCGGGGCAGGGACCGCTCGGGGCGGACGCCTACGCCGACGCGTACGCCACCACGGTGCTGCCGCCGGTGACGACGGTGGCCGGCCCGGGCGCCCACCCGGCCGCGCGGCCCCCGGGGCAGCCCCAACCACCGGCACCGGCACCGGACGGCGAGATCGGTCTCTTCGCCTTCGGGCAGACCCCGGACGCGCCCGGGCCCGCCACCGGCGGCGGCCGGGCCGCCAGACGGGCGGCCGAGCAGGCCGAGCGGCCTCCGCTCGGCCAGCGCAAGGGACTGCTCGCCGGGGTCGGCGCCGCCCTGGTGGCGCTCACCATCGGCCTCGCGTACGCGGTGACGCCCTCCGACAAGCCCGCCAAGCAGGCCCAGCCGCTGCCGACGACCACCCTGGCGCCCGCACCGGTGGACCCGCCCAGCGCGGCGGCGCCCAGCCCCGACCCGGCGCCGACCAGCGAGGCACCGAACCCGACGCCCACCCCCGTCCACAAGCCGAGCCCGACGAGGACGCCCGCCCCCACACCCACGCCCA
Organism: Kitasatospora sp. NPDC056651; assembly: GCF_042792155.1. Taxonomy (NCBI): domain Bacteria; kingdom Bacillati; phylum Actinomycetota; class Actinomycetes; order Kitasatosporales; family Streptomycetaceae; genus Kitasatospora; species Kitasatospora sp. NPDC056651. The sequence goes on from NZ_JBHTWX010000026.1 coordinate 73,639, forward strand.
CGCCGACCGCCGCACCGCCGGTGGCCGCCCCGCCGGTCCAGACGCCCGACCCGGTGCCCAGCCCGCCGGCCGCGCCCAGCCCGACCCAGTCGACCGCCACCCGGACGCTCCAACTCGGGGACACCGGGCCCGACGTCCGGGCCATGCAGCAGCGCCTGTACACCGCCTCCTGCGGATCCGTCGACAAGTCGCTGATCACCGGCATCTTCGACTTCTGGACCCGGACGGTGCTCAGGAACTACCAGCACGACAACAAGATCAAGGGCGAGGACAACGTCTACGGCCCCAAGACCCAGGCCGCCCTGGCCGCCGACCCGGGCTGCTGAACCCGTACCGCCGAACCCGTACTGCCGCCCCCGGGACGAGGGCCCGCGCACGGGGACGGGCGGCGACCGCCGCCCGTCCCCGGCCCCGCCGACGCGTCAGCCGGTGATCGCCCCGAAGAGGCTGACGCCCGCCAGCACCACCATGATCGCCGCCGCCACCCGGATGATCAGCTTCATCGGCACGTACTTGAGCAGCTTCTGCCCGCCCACGATGGCGAGCCCGCCGACCGCGCACAGCGCCAGCCAGGAGCCCAGGCCGACGGCCAGCGGGTCGGCGTACTTGGCCGCCAGGTTGGCGGTCATGATCTGGGTCAGGTCGCCGAACTCGGCGATCGCGACCACTACGAAGCTGGCCCCGGCCACCTTCCAGAAGCTGTTCGAGGACGGCTCCTTGGCGGCGTGCTCGTCCTCGTCCCCGCCGCCGTGGAACAGCAGCATCACCGCACCGACCAGGAAGAGCACGCCGGTGACGCCCTCCACCCAGCGGTGCGGCAGCAGCGAGAGCAGGTGCCCGGCGGCGAGCGCCAGGGCCACCTGGACGGCCATCGCGGCGGCGACGCCCGCGAAGACGTAGCTCGCCCGGTACTTGGTGCCGAGCACCAGGCTGGCCAGCGCGGTCTTGTCCGGCAGTTCGGCCAGGAAGATGATGCCGAAGGTCAACGCGGCAACGGTCAGACTCATCAGGGGTCCCTCGGTCAGCGGGCTGCCCGGCCTCCGCAGGTCCGTCAGGGGACGCTTCGGCCCGACAGCACTGGTCATGGTCACAGCACTGCGGCCGAAGGTCTCGCCGGCACCGCTCGACGAGCGGGGCCCCGGGCGCCGGGCCCGTGGGGGCCAGTATGTCGACGGTCCGGTGGAGGGCTACTCCCCTTCAACGCCCCCAAGCGTACCGGACCGCTCCGGCAGACCGCTCCGGTCGGCCGGGCCCGATCCGGCCGGACAGGGCCTAGCCGACCGCTCCGGGCGGCTCGGCCGCCACCAGCCCGCGCCCGACCAGTTCCAGCACCACCACGATCGCCACCGACTCCACCGCCAGCAGGGCGATCAGCACGAACAGCTGCACCGCCCCCGCCTGGACGGGCGAGGCCCCGCCCAGCAGCATCCCGACGAAGGCCCCGGGCAGGGTGACCAGGCCGACCGTCCGGGTCTGGTCCAGCGCCGGAACGAGCGAGGTCGCCGCCGCCGTCCGGCAGATCTCCAGCCGCGCCTCCCGCTCCTCGAAACCGAGTGCCAGCGCCGCCTCCACCTCGCCCCGCCGCAGCCGCAGTTCGTCCAGGGCCCGCCGGCCGGCCAGCGAGGTGGCGCTGAGCGCGCCGCCGATCAGGATGCCCGCGACCGGGATGACGGACAGCCCCTGCGCCGGCAGCAGTCCGACGCCCAGCAGCAGGGCGAGCACCGGCAGCACCCCGGCACCGATCGGGGCGGCCGCCCAGACCCAGCCGGGCCCCGGGGTCATCCGCCGCCCTGCGGTGCGCACCGCGACCGTGAACATCATCAGCACGAACAGCGACGACCACCAGAGCGAGCCGACCACCCAGGTGATCACGGCGGCGACGGCGGCCAGCTGCACCACCGCGCGCAGCCCGGAGCGCAGCACCGCGTGCCCGTGGCCGAGCAGGCCCCGCCCGGCCACCGCGACGGCGGCCAGCAGCAGTACGGCGGTGACCACGCCGAGCACCGGGGTGACCGGCAGCAGCTGGCCGGCGGGGGCCGCCAGGTCCACGGAGGCCGCCAGGTCCGCGAGGAACGTCACGCCGGCCGGGCCCATCAGATCCAGCTGGTGAACCACATGCGGTCCTGCCAGGACGACATCGGGATCACCTGCGCCGTGTACAGCGGGTAGAAGAAGGCGAAGCAGCCGACGATCGCCAGCACGATCGCCCCGGCCGCGATCGCGCCGATCCGGCGGCGCTCGGGGCCGCACCCGGCCGGGCCGAGCACCGCCCCGAGCATCTGGGCGACGGCCAGGCACAGGAACGGCACCAGCACGACCATGTAGAAGGAGAAGATCGTCCGCTCCTGGTACTGGAACCAGGGCAGGTAGATCGCGGCCACCGCGCAGAGCACCGCGCCCGAGCGCCAGTCCCGCCGGAAGAACCAGCGCCACAGCAGGTAGACCAGCGCGAAGCAGGCGGTCCACCACAGGAACGGCGTGCCGAGGCCGAGGATCTGCGCCGCGCAGCCGCCCGAGGAGGTGCAGCCGCGCTGCCCGCCCGGGACCTGCTCCCAGTACATCGAGACCGGGCGGCCCACCACCAGCCAGGAGAAGGGGTTGGACTGGTAGGTGTGCGGGGTGCTCAGACCGGTGTTGAAGTCGTACATCTGCGAGTGGTAGTGCCACAGGCCGCGCAGCGGCGCGGGCACCCAGCTCATCGAGACCTGCGGCAGCGGGATGCCGAGGAAGCTGTCCGGGGAGAGCCCGGCGCGCCCGTCCGCCCAGTGCCGGTCGTAGCCGCCCCCGCCGTTCCCGCCGGTGGCCAGCCAGCCGCTCCAGGAGCCGACGTACACCACCGCGGCGGAGCCGACCATGGCGAGGAAGGCGGGGACGGCGTCGCGGCGCAGCATGGAGCGCCAGGGGCGGCGGGCGCCGGCGCCGCGGCGGCCGGCCTGGTCCCACAGGACGGTCAGGAGGCCGAAGGCGGCGAGGATCATCGCGCCGTTCCACTTGACCGCGCAGGCGGCGCCGACGAACACCCCGGCGGCGATCCGCCAGGGGCGCCATCCGAGCCGGACGGCGTCACCGTCGGCGGCCGAGGCGAGCCGGGCGCGGGTGTGGTCGCGGTCGATCAGCAGGCTGCCGAAGGAGGCGAGCACGAAGAACATCTGGATGCCGTCGAGCAGGCCGACCCGGCTCATCACCAGCTGGAGGCCGTCCACCGACATCAGCAGCGCGGCGGTGCAGCCGATCAGGGTGGAGCCGAAGAGGCGGCGGCCGATCCGGGCGAGCATCAGGACGGCGAGGGTGCCGAGCAGGGCGGTCATGAACCGCCAGCCGAGGGGGTTCAGCCCGAACAGCTGCTCGCCGATCGCCATCACCCATTTGCCGAGCGGCGGGTGCGCGATGAACTCGGCGGCGGAGCTCAGCGGGACGGACGGCGGGGAGGCCAGGATGTCCGCGTTGGCGTGGTCGGGCCAGGTGCCCTCGTAGCCCTGCCGGAGCAGCGACCAGGCGTCCTTGGGGTAGTACGTCTCGTCGAAGACGAAGGCCCTGGGGTAGCCGAGGTTCCAGAACCGCAGCAGGCCTGCGAAGAGCGCGACGCAGATCGGTCCGAGCCAGCCGGAGTGGTCGATCGCCCAGCGGACCAGGCCCCCGCGCGGGGCCGGGGCGTCGGGGGCCGGGGCCGCCGGTGGGTGCGTGAGCGCCGCTTGCGTCATAGCCTCGCCGATTCGCCTGTCTGTTCTGCCCGGAGTCCGGGCGCTGCCGGGGCCGGGCGCCTGCCCGGGTCCTGCCGCTCCGGTGTGGGCCGGACGGTCGACAGCCACTGACACTATGTGGCGGTGCTCGGGAAGCCAAGCGCGACGGGGGGCCCCCCCGGGGCCGGGTGGGCGGCCGCGACAAAAACCCAGGCGGGGCGGTACGCACGCCCGCGGGGTGGGGGTCGCGGGCCCGGGCGGGGGGGGGCGCCGCCGGGGGGGGGGGGGGGGGCGGCG
>NZ_JBHTWX010000026.1:77625-79804 GCF_042792155.1 Kitasatospora sp. NPDC056651
CGGCGCGGGTGTGGGCGGGAGGGTCGACCCCCACTTCACATATGGGGCGTTGCGGGGCCAGCCAGGCCCGCGGGGCCCCCCCTTGGTGACCTGGTCGGCGCCCGATTCAAACGCCCTTGCGGGCCGTTCCGCTACGCGGCGGTCTGGAGCTCCCGGACCGGGACGGTGTGGACCACGGCCGGGGCCGCGTTGTCCTGCTCCGGCGTGAGGTACGGGCGCAGCCGCAGCGCCAGGACGACGATCAGCAGCGTGGAGCCCGCCATGGCCGCCAGGTAGAGCGGCCAGGTGCCGGAGCCGACCAGCAGCACGCCGACGGCGGGGCCGACCGCGACCGCGATCTGCTTCACCAGGGCGTACCCGGCGTTGTAGGTGCCGAGCAGCCGGGCCGGGGCGAGGTCCGCGACGATCGGGCCCATGGTGGGCGCGAGCAGCGACTCGCCGACGCCGAACAGGGCGTAGATCGAGACGATGGCGACCGTGGCGGCCATGGCCTCGGTCCGGATCAGGCCGGCCACCAGGGCCATCGCCCAGGCGCCGAGCCAGACCACGGCGGCCGCGGCCATCGCGGTGGTGCGGCGGCGGCGCGCGGTGATCCGCACCATGAACATCTGGAGCACCACGATGGTCAGCGCGTTGGCGCCGATCGCGAAGCCCAGGGTGGAGGGCGCGGTGCCGACGGTGTCGGTGGCGAACGCCGCGACGCCGGACTCGAACTGGCCGTAGCAGGTGAAGAAGATCAGCCCGGCGAGGATGCTGAGCCGCACCATCGCCTTGTCGGCGAGCAGGGCGCGCAGGCCGGTCGGACCGTCGCTCTTCTCGTGGACCGCGGTCAGCTGGACCTTGGGCATCCGGGCGCTGCCGGTGACCAGGGCGAGGCCGAGGAACGTCACCGCCTCGATGGTGAACAGCCGGGTGAGGCTGGCCGGGTCGGCCACGTTCACGATCTGCCCGCCGACCAGCGCACCGACGCCCATGCCCAGGTTGACCAGGGTGAACTGGAGCGCGAAGGCGTGCGAGCGGGTGGCCGCCGTCGAGCAGCGGACGATCATCGTGGCGAGCGCCGGCTGGCAGGTGGTGACACCCGCGCCGAACAGGAAGGAGGAGACCAGCAGGGCCGGGGTGCCGGTGGCGTGGCCGAAGGCGAACGCGCCGGTGGCGGCGAGCCCCGCGCCGGCCAGCAGCACCGGGCGGGGGCCGTACCTGTCGATGCCGCGGCCGGTGAACGGGAGCACGGCGAGGGCCGCCAGCGCGAAGACGGTGAACACCATCCCGGCCGCCAGCGAACCCAGTCCGCGCACCTGGTCCACGTACACGAACATGTACGGCATCGTGAACCCGCCGCCGAACGCACTGAGCGCGTTGCCGATCTGGACGCGGCGCAGCGGGCCGCCCGCTCCACGCCGCTGCCTCTGCTGCTTCACCGTGCCGGTCACCGTGCACATCCCTTCCTGGTTTCGACTGGATACTCTTAAGTCCAGAAGATTTCAGAGCTAAAGTTTGACGAGATAAAGTCTTAGCACTGGAAGGGTGCGGAGTCAAAGGCTTAAGGAGTGCACGACCGTGCGACACTGTTCGGCATGACTACGGACAAGCCGCGGCCGGCGGTCGGCACGCCCGTCCCGGCCACCCGCCCGGAGTTCGGCATCGCTGAGCAAGTGGCCCTCTACCAGCGGGAGTTCCCCACCGTGGACCCACAGGTGGAGACCATCGTGCAGTCCCTCCTCCGGCTGTCCCGGCGGATGGGCGTGGCGTACGACCGGCAGCTGACTGTGCTCGGAATCACCTCCGCCGAGTGGGAGGTGCTCAAGGCCCTGGTGGTCTCCGGCAGCCCGTACCAGCTGGGGCCGGGCGAGCTGGCCAAGCGGCTCGGGCTCACCCCGGCGGCGATGACCCACCGGATCGACCGGATGGTGGCCGACGGCCTGGTCACCCGGGAGCGTGACGAGACCAACCGGGTGCGGGTGATCATCGAACTGACCGAGACCGGCCGGGACAAGTGGCTGGAGTCGATGCGGATGGCAGCGGTGTTCGAGGAGGAGTTCCTCCAGGACGTGGCGGGCGGGGAGCGCGCCGAGCTCTCCGCGACGCTGGGCCGGATGCTGCGGCGGATCGAGGAGAGCCAGCCGGACGCGCTCGGGCGCACCGACGACCTGGTCTGAGCCCCGGAACGGGGCACGCC
>NZ_JBHTWX010000027.1:0-35000 GCF_042792155.1 Kitasatospora sp. NPDC056651
TATTCACCCGCCCACCCCCTATATAAACACCCCAAAACTCGTCGGCTGCGTATTTTTTTTATATGACACTGGTTGTTTTTGGGTTTGGGGGGGGGGGCCCGCGGGGGGGCGCCCCGCCGTTCCGACTCCCTCCCCGCGCCCCCGGCGGGGTGCGGGGAACCGTGTTCCGTGGCCGTGGGGCGGTGGCTTTATCGGACGCCTACCCGGGCGGCGGATACGATCAACGGCCATGGAGTTCGGTGGGGCATGGCGTCGCTGGCGCGCCCGGGGTACGACGGTCAGACGCAGGGTGCTGGCGGGGGCGGTGGCCCTGGCGGCGGTGGCCGCGGCCGGTACCGCGACGATGGCGTCCGGCGGTGAGCAGGCCGTTCACCAGGAGGACCGTTTCCTCAGCATGCCGGAGACGCCCGGCAGCACCCAGCAGATCCAGCTGGACACCTCCTTCTTCACCACCCCCGGCGGCGGTCCGCGCCCGGCGGTGCTGCTGGCGCACGGCTTCGGCGGCTCCAAGGAGGGCGAGCGCGAGCGGGCCGAGCAACTGGCCCGGCAGGGGTACGCGGTGCTGACCTGGTCGGCGCGCGGCTTCGGGCACTCGGGCGGAAAGATCGGGCTGAACGCGCCGGACCGCGAGGTCGAGGACGTCAAGCACCTGGTGGACTGGCTGGCCCAGCGGCCCGAGGTGCGGCTGGACGCACCAGGCGACCCGAAGGTCGGCATCACCGGCGCCTCGTACGGCGGGGCGGTCTCACTGCTGGCCTCCGCGTACGACCCCCGGATCGACGCGGTGGCCACCCAGATCACCTGGTGGAACCTGGCCGACGCGCTGTTCCCGCAGGGCGTCCGGGGCTCGGACGCGGCCGACGGCGTGTTCAAGAAGCTGTGGGCCGGGATCTTCTTCACCACCGGCTCGGCCGGCGACCTCGGACCCTCGGGCGGGGCCCCGCGGGAGGGCGGCGGCACCAAGCCCCCGGCGGACGGCTCCCCGGCGGACGGCTCCCAGGCGGACGGGGCGTCGGTCGGCTGCGGGCGGTTCCTGGAGTCGCTCTGCCAGATGTACGACCGGGTCGCCACCGCCGGGCACGCCGACCCGGAGGCCGTCGCGCTGCTGGACCGCTCCAGCCCGTCCGCGGTCGCGGACCGGCTCACGAAGCCCACGCTGGTGGTGCAGGGGCAGCAGGACTCGCTGTTCCCGTTGGACCAGGGGGACGAGATCGCCCGGGCGGTGGCCGCCAACGGCGCGCCGGTCGCGGTGGACTGGTTCGCCGGAGGCCACGACGGCGGGACGGACACCAGCGCCCGGGTCGACGACCGGGTGACGGCCTGGTTCGACCACTACTTGAAGGGGATCGGCAACGACACCGGACCCGGGTTCCGCGTCACCCGTACCGGCGGGGTCGACTCGACCGGCTTCCAGGCCGTCCTGCGCGGGGCGACCGCCGACCGGTACCCGGGGCTGGGCGGCACGGGCTCGCGGACCGTCGAGCTGGCGGGCGGGGAGAAGACGATCGCCAACCCGCCCGGCGGCGCGCCGCCCGGGATCTCGACGCTGCCGGGCATCGGCGCGCTCAGCCAGGCGGCCTCGCTGGGCGCCGGGCTGTCGCTGGACTTCCCCGGGCAGAACGCCGCCTTCGACTCGGCGCCGCTGGACACGCCGCTGCACCTGACCGGGCAGCCGACCGTTCCGGTGCGGGTGCGGGCGGACCGGCCGGACGCGGTGCTCTTCGCGAAGCTGTACGACGTCGGGCCGGACGGCAAGGAGACGCTGCCGCAGCAGCTCGCGGCCCCGCTGCGGGTCACCGGCGCCGACGCCGGACAGACCGTCACGGTGGCGCTGCCGGCCGTGGACCACACCTTCCCGGCCGGGCACCGGCTGCGGCTGGTGCTGGCGAGCACCGACCTGGCGTACGCCTCGCCGTCCGAGCCGGCCACCTACCGGATCGCTCCGGCCGGGGCGCTCACCGCGCCGACCGTCGAGCAGCTGGTCACCGAGGCGGCGCCGCTGCCCTCGCGGACCTGGGTGCTGCCGCTGGTGGCGGTGGCGGTGGCCGCCGTCCTGCTGCTGGTGCCCCGGCTGCGGCGCCGCCGGGCGGTCGCCGGGCCCGTGTTCGATCCGGAGCTGGCCGCCGTGCCACTGCTGATCAGCGGCCTGAGCAAGCGCTACAAGGGCTCGCAGGACCGGTACGCGGTACGGGAGCTGGGCTTCCGGGTGGAGCGGGGGCAGGTGCTCGGACTGCTCGGGCCGAACGGCGCGGGCAAGACCACCACGCTGCGGATGCTGATGGGGCTGATCCGGCCGGACGCCGGGGAGATCCGGATCTTCGGGCACCGGGTGCGGCCCGGCGCGCCGGTGCTGTCGCGGGTCGGGGCGTTCGTGGAGGGCGCCGGCTTCCTGCCGCACCTCACCGGGCGGGCCAACCTGCGGCTGTACTGGCAGGCGACCGGCCGCCCGGAGGCCGACGCGCGCTTCGACGAGGCGCTGGCCATCGCCGGACTCGGCGAGGCGCTGGACCGCGCGGTGCGGACGTACTCGCAGGGCATGCGGCAGCGGCTGGCGATCGCCCAGGCGATGCTCGGGATGCCGGACCTGCTGATCCTGGACGAGCCGACCAACGGGCTGGATCCGCCGCAGATCCGCGAGATGCGCGAGGTGATGATCCGGTACGCGGCCGGCGGGCGGACCGTGATCGTGTCGAGCCACCTGCTGTCCGAGGTCGAGCAGAGCTGCACCGACCTGGTGGTGATGGACCGCGGGCGGCTGGTCACGGCCGGCCCGGTCGGGGACATCGTGGGCGCCGGCGAGCTGCTGATGATCGGCGTCGCCGGCCCGTACGACCCGGTGCCGGTGGTCGAGAAGGTGGCCGCGCTGGCCGGGGTCGGCGCGGCGGAGGCCGTCGAGGGCGGGCTGCTGGTGCGCCTGGACGGACTGACGGCCCGCGAGCTGCTGGCCGAGCTGGTGCGGCTGGAAGTGCCGGTGGAGAGCGCCGGGCCGCAGCGGCGGCTGGAGGACGCGTTCCTGTCGTTGATCGGAGGTGGAGCGTGAGCGTCGTTCCTGCGGACCGCGCCGAGTCGGCGGACCACGCGGAGGGGTACCGGGCGAGCCGGACGCTGCCGCTGCGCGTGGAGGCGATGCGCCAGCTGCGGCGGCGCCGCACGATGGTGATCGGCGGGGTGCTGGCCGCCATGCCGTTCGTGCTGCTGGCCGCGTTCCAGATCGGCGGCACCCCGGGCCGTCCGGACCGGACCAGCTTCATCGAGCTGGCCACCGCCTCGGGGGCCAACTTCGCGGTCACCATGCTGTTCGTCGGCACCGGCTTCATGCTGGTCATCCCGGTCGCGCTGTTCTGCGGGGACACCGTCGCCTCCGAGGCCAGCTGGTCCTCGCTGCGCTACCTGCTGGCCGCGCCGGTGCCCCGGGCGCGGTTGCTGGCCCGCAAGTTCGTCGTCGGGCTGGCGTTCTCGGCGGTGGCGGTGGTGATGCTGCCCGCGATCGGGCTGGTCGTCGGCACGGCCGCGTACGGCTGGGGGGACCTCAAGCTGCCCGCCGGGGTCAGCCTGCCGGCCGGGGAGGCGCTGCCCCGGATCGCCATCGCGGTGGCCTTCGTGTTCCTCGGCGAGATCGTGATCGCGGCGCTGGCGTTCTGGCTCTCCACGGCGACGGACGCGCCGCTGGGCGCGGTGGGCGGCGCGGTGTTCGCGTCGATCGTCACCGGGGTGCTGGACGCCGTCACCGCGCTGGGCGACCTGCGGGAGTGGCTGCCGGCGCACTGGCAGTACGCCTGGGCGGACGCCCTGCAGCCACAGCTGGAGTGGGGCGGGATGGTGCAGGGCGTCTCGCTGTCGCTCTCGTACTCGGTGGTGCTGCTGGCGCTGGCGTTCCGGGGTTTCGCGCGCAAGGACGTGGTGTCGTAGGGCCCGAGCGGGGATGCGGGATCATGGGTGGGTAGCTGACCTCCCCGTGATCTCCCTGGTGAAGGACCCGAACCGTGGCCCAGATCGTCCTCTTCCATTCCGCCTACGGGCTGCGGCCCGCCGTGCGCGCCGCCGCCGACCGGCTGCGCGCCGCCGGGCACACCGTGCACACGCCGGACCTGTTCGACGGGCGGACCTTCGAGTCCGTCGAGGAGGCGCAGGAGTTCCAGGAGGAGCTCGGCGGCCGTGACGAGCTGCTGCGGCGGGCGGTGACGGCGTCCGCGCCGGTCTCCGAGGGCGGGCTGGTGTACGCCGGTTTCTCGCTCGGCGGCGCGGTGGCGCAGAACCTGGCGCTGGCCGACGAGAAGGCGCGCGGGCTGCTGCTCCTGCACGGCACCTCCGACCTGCGGGAGGACGCGGCCACCGAGATCCCCGTCCAGCTGCACATCGCCGAGCCGGACCCGTTCGAGCCGGAGGACTGGCTGAACGCCTGGTACCTGCGGATGCGGCGGGCCGGGGCCGAGGTGGAGGTGCACCGCTACCGGGGCGCCGGGCACCTGTTCACCGACCCGGAGCTGCCGGACTACGACGAGCAGGCGGCGGAGCGGGCCTGGGCGGCCTCGCTGGACTTCCTGGCGGAGCTGGACGACTGACGCGGTGAGCGGGGGCGGACCGTGGACCGCCCGCCCGGACGGGGTCCGGGCGGGCGGCTCGGGTGACGAGCTGGGCTACCTCGGCTCGTGCTTGATCATGGCGAACAGGGCGCCCTGCGGGTCGGTGACGACGGTCATCCGGCCCTCCGCCATGTCGAAGGGCGGCACGAGGACGGTGCCGTTGCGCTTGATCAGGGCGTCCACGGTGGAGTCGACGTCGTCGACCGCGAAGTAGGTCAGCCAGTGGGCCGGGGTGCCGGGCGGATCGTTGGCGAGCAGCGTGGCGCCGCCCACCGGACGGTCTCCGACGCGCAGCTCCCAGTACTCGACGTCCCCCTCGACCCGCTTGAACTCGATGCCGAACGCCTCGCCGTAGAAGGCGGTGGCGGCCTCGGCGTCGCTGGTGTGCAGCTCGTTCCAGATCACCGCGCCGGGCTCGTTGACGACCTTGGCGCCGGAGAACACGCCCGGCTGCCAGACGCCGAACACCGCGCCCTGCGGGTCGGCGGCGATCAGCATCCGGCCCAGGTCGCCGACGTCCATGACCGGCGCGATCAGGGTGCCGCCGGCGCCGACGATCGCGTCCTGGGTGGCCTGGGCGTCCGTGGTGGCCAGATAGCCGGTCCAGACGGTCGGCTCCGCCGGGTCCATGGTCGGGCCGATGCCGGCCACGGGCTTGCCGTCGAGCTCGCAGACGGCGTAGCCGCCGAACTCGGCCGGCCCGGGTTGGCCCTGCCAGCCCAGCAGGTCGCGGTAGAAGTCGAGCGCGGCCAGGTGGTCCCCGGCCATCAGGCCCACCCAACACGGGGTGCCGGTCGCGTACGGGGAGGTGACTTCGGGCATGATCGCCCTTTCTGGTGAGGGGTCCCTGCCGGTCACCATCTCCTTGCGGGCGGTGGTTCGCCACTCGGGAGGCGGCCGTTCGGTCAGCCGTCGACGGTGGGTAGCGGTCGGACCGCGTGGTGGCGCAGGGCCGGCAGGCCGTCGGCGAGTCGGGCGAGGGCCTCGATGTGCTCCGGGCCGGGGTCACGGTCGGTGGTGACGAGCAGGACCGCTGCGGTCGAGGCGAGCATCCGGCCCACCTCGCGTCGGCCGAACCGCAGGGAGACCGGCATGGTCACCGCGCCGACCCGCCAGCAGGCGAGCGTGAGCACCGCCGGCTCCCAGCGGTCGGGCAGCTGGAAGGCCACCACCTCGCCGGGCCGTACGCCGATGCCGTGCAGTGCGGCGGCGGACCGTTCCACCCGGTCGGCGAGGTCGGTGACGGTGAGCGTGGTCGTCCGGTCGTCGTCCGCCCGGTGACTGATGAGGACGCGCTGGTCGGGCACCTGCTCGACGGCGTCGCGCAGGTCGTCCAGGAAGGTCCCGTCGCGCCACCAGCCCCGCGCCCGGTGGTGGGCGGCGGCCGCGGGCGGCGGCCGCATGGCGTCGAACAGCTCCGGCATGGGTTCCTGCTCCCTCGGTGAAGGCGAGGACGGCTGCCGGCACTGTGGCACAGCCGGACCGCGAGGTCTCCTCGGCGCCGCCGGGGTGTCGGGCTCCGCCGGACGGGTAGGCGTGGGGCCGTTGGGGTGTGGTTCGTCCGAGGAGGATCACATGGACAGACCGGTCGGTTCCGTGTGGGGTGGGGACCGGCTGGACCTCGACGCCTATCTGGCACGGACCGGGTACGAGGGCGAACGGGAGCCGACGCCGGAGGTGCTGCGGGCGCTGCACGCCGCCCACGTCACCGCGCTCGCCTTCGAGAACCTGGAGGTCGTCCTGGGCCGGCCCGTCCGGCTCGACCTGGAGTCCCTCCAGGCCAAGATGGTCCGGGGGCGTCGCGGGGGTACCTGCTGCGAGCAGACCCTGCTCTACGCGGCGGCCCTGGACGCGATCGGTTTCACCTTCACCGCGACGGCGTCCCGCGTCCGGGTGGGCGAGGACCGGCTCCGTCCGGCGACGCACTACTCGCTGCGGGTGGAGGTCGGGGGCGAGGAGTGGTTCAGCGACGTCGGCTTCGGCGCCGAATGCCTCCTGGAGCCGCTGCGGCTGCGTGCGGGCGAGGTCGTGCGGCAGTCCGGCTGGACGTACGGGCTGGTCCGGGAGGAGGGCCCGACCCCGGGCGCGGCCGGACCGCTGGTGCTGCGGCGGCTGGGGCGGGACGGCTGGTTCGACCTCTACGCGATCGGGGTCGAGCCGCGCTTCCCGATCGACTTCACCGTGACCAGCCACTTCACCTCGACCCATGCCCTCTCGCCGTTCCACCGCAGGCTGCTGGCGCAGAGGCCGGCGGCCGACCGGCGGCTGGCCCTGCGCGACACGGAACTCCGCCGGCGCCTGCCGGACTTCACCGAGGAGAAGCGCCGGGTGGCGGCGGCGGAGCTGCCCGGGCTGCTGGAGGAGGAGTTCGGGGTGGTGCTGGAGGCGGAGGACGGTGCCGCGCTCGTCGCGCGCTACGAGTCGCCGTGAGTGGCGGTGAGTCGCCGCGCGCGGGGAACTCCGTCGGCGAGTGCTCGACGGGAATTCACACAACTGCCATGTGGCAGTTGTGCCACTTTCCTAGTGTCGGCGGCACCCGACCACGCCCCCCGTGGTCAGAACCGCACCGTGAGGGCCGCATGAATCACCAGGTGGGCGCCACCGCCCCGGACACCATCGGCATCGTCCAGATCTCCGACCTGCACTTCCGTGACGCCCCCGGCGCCCGGTCGTTCGTCGCCCACGAGCCCCAGGACGGTCTCGCGGCGGTGCTCGCCCACGCGGCGCGGGCGATCCAGGAGTCCGCGGTGGTGGTCGCCACCGGGGACCTGGCGGACCTCGGCGAACCCGCCTCGTACGAGCGGCTCGGCGAGGCGCTCGGCGCGCTGCCCACCCCGGTCTACTGCCTCGCGGGCAACCACGACAGCCAGGAGCCGCTCCAGGCCGTCCTGCCCCGTCCCAACGTGCACCTGGAGCCCGCCGTCCAGGTCGGGAACTGGCTGATGCTGCTCCTCGACAGCAACGCCCACGGGCGCGAAGCCTCGGCCGACGGCACCTACCGCGACCGGGACGACCGGGTGCACCGGGCCTCGCACCCGGGCCTCACCCCGGTGGAGGAGGCGCGCGCCCGCGCGATCCTGACGGCCACCCGTGCGGACCACGTCTTCCTCTGGCTCCACCAGCCGCCGCTGCCCGAGATCGCCCCGGCCGGCCGGGTGGACGGCGAACTCGCCGCTCTGGTACGGGACTTCCCCAAGATCCGGGCGATCGGAGCGGGCCACCTGCACGGCGACCTCGGCGGCGAGTTCGAGGGGCGCCCGGTCCACGTCTGCCCGTCCACGTTCATGAGCATCGACCCGCCCAACCGCGCCTTCGAGGGCCCCGGTTACCGCACCTACACGCTGCACCCCGACGGCCGGGTCGAGACCGAGGTCCACATCGTGCCCGGCCCGATGACCGACTCCCTGCGCACCGCCGCTCTGCCGCCCTACTTCAGCGACCTGATGACGGGGCAGCTCACCGCCGAGCAGCTCGGGGCGCTCGGCGACGCGGAGTTCGAGGAGCGGTACGGCGAACCCCGGCCGGTGCGGCGGTAGTCGTCCGTCGCCGGGAGCCGGGAGCGCGGGAAGTCTGCTGGGCCGACTTCCCGCGCAGGGATCGAGGATCGCCCGATCGGGGGACGGGGGCGATCACGACAGTGCTGACGTCACCCGGGCGAGGCGGTCCGCCGAGAGGGCGAAGCCCTTGGCGGGATTGCGGAAGGAGTAGCGGCCGTCGTTGATCCGGTGGCCTTCGCCGGTCGTCGTCCAGTTCGTCGGGCCGTAGTGGCCGTGGCCCTCCAGCATGGCCGCCGCGAGCAGTTCGGGCCTCTCGACGGCGGTCCGGGCGCGCAGCGCGGCCGCCAGGCGCTCGACGGCCGTGGCGGGTGCGTCCGCGTCCGCGAACGCGGGCAGCAGGAGGAGCAGGCGGCTGTCGGCGTCGGTGGTGCTGCCGCCGTCCAGGCCGTTGTCGGCGGCGGACGCCAGCTCGGACCAGGACAGGCCGGGGCCCATGAGGTGGACGTCGTCCCGTGCGAGCAGCTCGGCGCGGTCCCAGTCGGGGTGGTGCAGCAGGTAGTCGGTGCCCGGGGCCTCCTCGTCGTTGCGGTAGACGACGTACAGGCGGCCGCCGGTGACCGGGACGGTGAAGGTGGGCCAGTCCGCGCGTTCGGACAGCCGGCGGTGGAACCTGTTCGAGGCGTGGTCCGCGCCGATGAGGAGCCTCCTGGCCCTCTTGCCCTGCAAGCAGGGGTAGAGGTGGCCCAGCCAGAAGTGGGGCTCGTCGAGGACCTCGGGAAGGTGGGCGAGAGGGCCGCCGTCGTAGCCGGGCAGCCGGTCCGGGTGCAGGTCTGCGCTGGTCGTCACGGGCACATCATGCCGTCGGGGTGCGGCCGTGCGCGGGAAGTCGGCCGGGCCGACTCCCCGCGCGGGACCGCCGTGCCCCGCCGCCCGTGCCCCGCCGCCCGTGCCCCGCCGCCCGGGCGCCGGGGCCCTCGGGGCACCATGGACGCCATGCACTCCGACCACTACGCGCCGACGACCACCCTCCCCGGCCTCCTCCAGCGCGGCCGGGGCCAGGGCGCGCTGATCGCCGCCGAGGACCGCTCCTCGGTCGCCGACCTGGTCTACGGCTGTGTCCGCCGGGAGTGGCGCTGGGACCGGCAGGTCGACTCCCGGCACCTCTACCTCGCCCGGCTGATCCGGGACTCGGAACTTCCCCTCGGCCCGGTGATCGAGCTGCTCGCCGGGGACGAGGACACCCGCCGGCGGGCCCTCGACGTGCTGGAACCGCTGGCGCTCGGCGGCTCGGCGGAAGCCCGGGCGGCCCTGCCGCGCGACACCCCGGAGGAATGCGGGCCGATCGCGCGCCACCCCGCGAAACGATCGGATCCCCACCCGGACCTGGACAACGCCGGCCTGCTCGCCCTGCTGCGCGACCCGGAAGCCCCCGAGGACGCCAAGGCGACCGCCCTCCGCGCGCTGTCGCTCCGGCCGCCCGAGCCCGCGCTGCTCCCGCTGGTGCCCCGCCTCGGTGCCGCCGACGGCACCCGACCGCTGCCGTCCCTGGGGAGGGTCGTCGAGGGACTCGCGGAGCAAGCCGTCCCGGCGGCCCGGGAGTGGGCGGCATCGGAGCGGCCGTGGCTCGCCGACCTCGGGTCGGGCGCCCTCGCCGCCCACGGCGACGAGCGCGACATCCCCGCCCTCGTCGCCGCGTTGGAGCAGCACTGGGTGGAGCGGACCTGGTGCGGCCCGGACGTTCTCGCCCGCGGGCTGGCCCGGTTCGGCCCGAAGGCGGCCGAGGCCGTCTCCCTGCTGCGCCGCTTCTGGCTCGCCACCCCGCACTCGTACGAGCGCCCCGCCTACCTGGAGGCGCTGGCGGCGATCGGAGCCCCCGGCCTGGCCGAGGCCTACGTCGAGTCGCTCTGGGACTGCGAACCGGACGCCCGGCTCCTCGCCGTCGGGCACGCCCCCGGCCGCCCCGACGCGCTGCGCCGGATCGCCGAGCTCCGCGACGACCCGATCGAGGACCCGGGGGTCCGTGAGGCCGCCGCGACCCGACTGGCCCGGCATGCCTGAGGACACGGACAGCCACTCCTACCGCTCGGTGGACACCCTCCTCGGCCTGCTCCAGCGCGGCCGGGGCCTCGGCGCCCTGCAGGCCGCCGCCGACCCCACCGCCGCCGCCGACGCCGTCTACGCCTGCGTCCGTACGGACTGGCGCTGGGACTGGCTGGTCGACGAGCACCGCGTCTACCTCGCCCGCCTGCTCCGGGACCTCGCCCTCCCGCTCGCCCCGGTCGCCGCGGCCCTGGCCACCGCCGAGGACCACGACGCCGAGGAGGTCGCCGGCATCCTCGAACTGCTGGCCCTCGCCGGCTCCGCCGAGGCCCGGGACATCCTGCGGGCGTACATCCGCGACGGCGGGCGGTGGCTGCCCGTCCTGGAGTCCGTCTCCGCCCGCTGGCCGGTGGACTGGTGGGAGGACCTGGCCGGTGTCGCCCGGGCGCGCCTCGCGGACGGCGACGACCCGACGCCCTGGGCGAAGGCCTGGGAGCACTGGGGCATCGCCGTCCCCACCCCGGAACGCAGACCCCCGAAGCCCCACCCGCTGGCCGGGCTGACGAACGCGGAACTCCTGGAGGCGATCGCCACCGGATCCGAGGACCGCAGGACGGACGCCATGTACGTCCTCCACCACGACCGCGACCCGGAGCCCGGTCTGGTCCCGCTCGTCCCGTCCCTCGGCACGGCGGACGGCAGGCACTCCCTGCCGCTGGTGACCGGCCTCCTGGCGAAGCTCGGCGCCCACGCCATGCCCGCCGCCCGGGCGTGGGCCGCCTCGGACACCCGCTGGCTGGCCTGGGAGGGCCTGCGGGTGCTGGCCGAGCACGGGGAGCCCCGGGACGTCCCGGGGCTCCTCGCCCGGCTGGAGCGGGACTGGGCGGACCGCGCCTGGTGCGGTCCGATGATCATGGCGCGGGGCCTGGCCCGCCAGGGACCCGAGGCCGCCGGGGCCGTCCCCCTCCTGCGCCGCTTCTGGGTGCGCACCCCGCACCCCTACGAGCGCCCCGCCTACCTCAGGGCACTGGCCGCCATCGATCCCGCCGGGCTGGACGAGGCGTACGTCGAATCGCTCTGGGACTGCCAGGCCGAGGCCCGTCTCCTCGCCGTCGCGCACGCCCCCGACCGCCCCGGCCTGCCGGAGCGCCTGGCCCACCTGCGGGACGATCCGCTGGAGTCGCCCGAGGTCCGGGAAGCGGCCGGAGCGCGACTCGCCGGGCCGGCCTGGGGCGCCGCCGCCGAGGCGAGGGAAGCCGCGCGAAGGGGGCTAGAGTAGACGGGTGAACGTGTGAGTGATGGTCCGGACCCCGAGAGGTGCTCCGGGCCACATCCATTTCCAGGGGCATCCCCTGTGACCTGCACGTTCGCCGGCCCACCAGACCAGCACCAGAGCCTCCGGAGGCCCCGCCTTGAGCGATCAGCCGTTCGCGCATCTGCACGTCCACACCGAGTACTCGATGCTGGACGGTGCCGCCCGGCTGAAGCAGATGTTCAAGGAGGTCGAGCGCCTCGGTCAGACCCATGTCGCCATGACCGACCACGGCAACATGTACGGCGCCGCCGAGTTCCACAAGCAGGCCACCGCCGCGGGCATCACCCCCGTCATCGGCATCGAGGCGTACGTCGCCCCGGAGTCCCGCTCGAACACCAAGCGCGTCCTGTGGGGCCAGCCGCACCAGAAGCGGGACGACGTCTCCGCGTCCGGCGCGTACACCCACAAGACCATCTGGGCCCGCGACAAGGAGGGCCTGCACAACCTCTTCAAGCTGACCTCGCGCTCCTACGCCGAGGGCTGGCTGGTGAAGTGGCCCCGGATGGACAAGGAGCTGATCTCCGACCTGTCCGGCGGCCTGATGGCCACCACCGGCTGCCCCTCCGGCGAGGTGCAGACCCGGCTGCGCCTCGGCCAGTTCGACGAGGCGCTGAAGTCCGCCGCCGACTACCAGGACATCTTCGGCAAGGAGAACTACTTCCTGGAGCTGATGGACCACGGTCTCGACATCGAGAAGCGGGTCCGCGACGGGCTGCTGGAGATCAGCAAGAAGCTGGGAATCCCCCCGGTCGTCACCAACGACTCGCACTACACCACCGAGGCCGACGCCGGCGCGCACGACCTCCTGCTGTGCGTCCAGACCGGCAAGAACCTCTCCGACCCGGACCGCTTCCGCTTCGACGGCACCGGCTACTACATCAAGTCCGCCGCCGAGATGTACGCGCTGGACTCCTCGGACGCCTGGCAGGAGGGCTGCCGCAACAGCCAGCTCCTGGTCGCCTCCCGGGTCGACACCGAGGGCATGTTCAAGTTCAAGAACCTGATGCCCCGCTTCCCGATCCCGGAGGGCTTCGAGTCCGAGGCGGACTTCTTCAAGTCCAAGGTCTGGGAGGGCATGGACTGGCGCTTCCCGGGCGGGTACGACGAGGAGCACAAGAAGCTCGCCGAGTACGAGATGGACACCATCATCCAGATGGGGTTCCCGGCGTACTTCCTCGTGGTCGCCGACTTCATCATGTGGGCCAAGAGCCAGGGCATCGCGGTGGGCCCCGGCCGTGGTTCGGCGGCCGGCTCGCTGGTCGCCTACGCGATGGGCATCACCGACCTCGACCCCATCCCGCACGGCCTGATCTTCGAGCGCTTCCTCAACCCCGAGCGCATCTCCATGCCCGATGTCGACATCGACTTCGACGAGCGCCGGCGCGGCGACGTGATCCGCTACGTGACGGAGAAGTGGGGCTCCGACAAGGTCGCCATGATCGTCACGTACGGCACCATCAAGGCGAAGGCCGCCATCAAGGACTCCTCCCGGGTCCTCGGCTACCCGTACGCGATGGGCGACCGGATCACCAAGGCGATGCCGCCGGACGTCATGGGCAAGGGCATCCCGCTGTCCGGCATCACCGACTCCTCGCACCCGCGCTACGGCGAGGCCGGCGAGATCCGCGGCCTGTACGAGAGCGACCCGGACGTCAAGAAGGTCATCGACACCGCGCGCGGCATCGAGGGCCTGATCCGCCAGCCCGGGGTGCACGCGGCCGGCGTCATCATGTCCGCCGAGCCGCTGACCGACCACATCCCGGTCTGGACCAGGCACACCGACGGCGTCACCATCACGCAGTTCGACTATCCGACCTGTGAGGGCCTCGGCCTTCTCAAGATGGACTTCCTCGGCCTGCGCAACCTGACGATCATGGACGACGCCGTCAAGGCGATCGAGAAGAACAAGGGCGAGAAGATCGAGCTGCTCAAGCTGCCGCTCGACGACAAGCCGACCTACGAACTCCTCGCCCGCGGCGACACGCTCGGCGTCTTCCAGCTCGACGGCGGCCCCATGCGCTCGCTGCTGCGGCTGATGAAGCCCGACAACTTCGAGGACATCTCCGCCGTCCTCGCGCTGTACCGCCCGGGCCCGATGGGCGTCAACTCCCACACGAACTACGCGCTGCGCAAGAACGGGCAGCAGGACATCACCCCGATCCACCCGGAGCTGGAGAAGCCCCTGGAGGAGGTGCTCCGGCCGACGTACGGCCTGATCGTCTACCAGGAGCAGGTGCAGAAGGCCGCGCAGATCCTGGCCGGCTACTCGCTCGGCCAGGCCGACCTGCTGCGCCGGGCCATGGGCAAGAAGAAGAAGGAGATCCTGGAGGCGGAGTTCGTCCCCTTCCAGAAGGGCTGCCGCGAGCGCGGCTACTCCGACGCGGCGATCCAGGCCGTGTGGGACGTCCTGGTCCCCTTCTCCGGCTACGCGTTCAACAAGGCGCACACCGCCGGGTACGGGCTGGTCTCGTACTGGACGGCCTACCTCAAGGCCAACTACCCGGCCGAGTACATGTCCGGGCTGCTCACCTCCGTCAAGGACGACAAGGACAAGTCCGCGGTCTACCTCAACGAGTGCCGCAAGATGGGCATCCAGGTGCTGCCGCCGGACGTCAACGAGTCGGACTCGGACTTCACCCCGCACGGTGACACCCTGGTCCGCTTCGGCCTCACCGCCATCCGCAACGTCGGTGGGCCGGTGGTCGACTCGATGATCCGGACCCGGAAGGCGAAGGGGAAGTTCGCGTCGTTCCCGGACTTCCTGGACAAGGTGGAGTCGGTGGTCTGCAACAAGCGGACCGTCGAATCGCTGATCAAGGCGGGGGCCTTCGACTCGCTCGGGCACACCCGCAAGGGGCTGAGCGCGCAGTTCGAGCCGATGATCGACAACGTCGTCGGGGTGAAGCGCAAGGAGGCCGAGGGGCAGTTCGACCTCTTCGGCGGCGACGCCACGGCGGACGAGCCGAGCTTCGGGCTGGACGTCGTGTTCTCCGAGGAGGAGTGGGAGAAGTCCTTCCTGCTCACCCAGGAGCGGGAGATGCTCGGCCTGTACGTCTCCTCGCACCCGCTGCACGGCATCGAGCACGTGCTCGCCGACAAGGCGGACTGCGCGGTCGCCGACCTCGCGGAGCGGCCGGACGGGACGATCGTCACCATCGGCGGCATCATCTCGGGCCTCCAGCGGAAGATGACCAAGCAGGGCAACGCCTGGGCGATCGCGACCGTCGAGGACCTGGCGGGCTCGATCGACTGCATGTTCTTCCCGGCCAGCTACCAGCTGGTGTCCTCGCAACTGGTCGAGGACGCGGTCGTGTTCGTGCGCGGCAAGCTGGACAAGCGGGAGGACGTGCCGCGGCTGATGGGCATGGAGCTCTCCGTCCCGGACCTCTCCAACGCGCACGCGGACGCGCCGATCATCATCAACATCCCGAGCGGGAAGGTCACCCCGCCGCTGGTGGCCCGGCTCGGCGAGGTGCTGGGGAGCCACCGGGGGAGCACCGAGGTGCGGGTGCGGCTGGAGAGCCGCAACAAGACGACGGTGCTGCGGCTGGACCGGCACCGGGTGAAGTCGGACCCGGCGCTGTTCGGGGACCTGAAGCAGCTGCTCGGGCCGAGCTGCCTGGCGGTGTAGCCGCGGGTGCGGGGCCTTCGAGGGGCCAGGGGTGCCGTGCCGGCCGTGCCGGGGCCCCGGGCCCCCCGCGTTCTCAGGCGCCGCTGCCCAGGCCCGGTGGCACCGCCGTGTGCAGCGCCGAGACGAAGGCCGAGATGGCCGGGTGGGAGCCGGCGCCGGCGCGGAAGGCCGCCCGGGTGCGGCGGTACATCGGCAGGCGGGTGAGGACGACGCCGGGCGGGGGAGCGGCCGCGCCCAGGTGGGGGACCAGGGCGACGCCCTGGCCGGCGGCCACCAGGGCCAGCACGGTGGTGAAGTCGTCGATCTGGTGCCGGATGCGGGGCGCGAAGCCGGCCGCCTCGCAGGCGCGGACCGCCATGGTGTGGCAGAGGGTGTCGGGCGGCGACATGATCCACGGCGCGCCGCGCTGCTCGGCGAGGGTGCCGGGGGTGCGGGCCGCCAGGTACATGGGCTCGGTGAAGACCGGGCGGGTCACCGCCAGACCCGGCTCCGGGTCGGTCGGGACGAGGTCGTACTCGTGCACCAGCGCCACGTCCAGCTCACCCGCCCGCAGGGCCGCGCCGACGGCCGCCGGGTCCACCTCGGTGACCATCGGCTCCAGCCCCGGGTGCCAGCCGGCCAGCTCCGCGAGCACCGAGGGGATGATCGCGCGGGCCGCCGACGGATAGGTGCCGATCCGCAGCGGGCCGGCCAACCCGCGCTTGGCCTGGGCGAGTTCGGCGCCGGCCTGCTCCAGCAGGGCGAGCACCGCCTCGGCGTGCCGGACCAGGCCGAGCCCGGCCGGAGTGAGGGTGACCCGCCGCCCGGTGCGCTCCAGCAGCGGGACGCCCGCCTCCTTCTCCAGGACGGACAGCTGCTGGGACACCGCCGAGGGGCTGAAGGAGAGCGCCTCGGCGACGGCCGCGATGGTGCCGAGGTGGGCGAGTTCGCGCAGCAGGCGCAGGCGTCGGACGTCCAGCATCGGCCCAGGGTAGCCCAGAGCCGGCGTCGAGCATCGGCTCAGCTTACGAGAAGCGTCGGAAATGTGAACTGGACCTGGGCGATCGGTCGGCCGCAGGATCGTCGACATGGAACTCAAGGGCATCTACGTCCCCCTGATCACCCCGTTCGCCGCCGACGGCTCGGTCGCCCTGGACGCGCTGGAGAAGCTCGCCCACGAGGTGCTGGACGCCGGGGCGGCCGGACTGTGCGCCCTGGGCACCACCGGCGAACCGGCCGCGCTGACGGCCGAGGAACGGGACGCGGTGCTGGACGTCGCGGCGGCGGCCTGCGCCGCGCGCGGGGCCCAGCTGCTGGTCGGCGCCTCCGGCGGCGACACCCGGGCCGTCGGCGAGGCGCTGGCCGCGCTCGGCGCGAAGGTGCCGGGAGCGGCGGCGCTGGTCACCACCCCGTCCTTCGTCCGGGCCGGCGAGGCCGGGACGGTCGCGCACTTCCGGGCGCTGGCCGCGAGCAGCCCGCTGCCGCTGGTCGTCTACCACATCCCGTACCGCACCGGGCAGCAGCTCTCCACCGCCGCGCTGCGCGAACTCGCCGCGATCGACGGCGTGGTGGGCGTCAAGTACGCGACCGGCGGGCTCGACCAGACGGCCGCCGAGCTGCTCGCCGACGCCCCCGAGGGGTTCGCGTTCCTCACCGGCGAGGACGCCTACCTGTCGCCGATGCTGGCGCTCGGCGCGGCCGGCGGCATCCTCGCCTCCTCGCACATGGCGACCGCCCGGTTCGTGGAGCTGGCCGAGGCCTGGCAGGCCGGGGACGTGGAGCGGGCGCGGGCGCTCGGGCACCGGCTGACCGGCCTGGCGCTGTCCGCCTTCACGGCGCCGAACCCGTCGGTGACCAAGGGCGTGCTGCACGCCCAGGGCCGCATCCCGACCCCGGACGTGCGGCTGCCGCTGCTGCCGGCGGGGGAGGCGGAGGTCCGCGCCGCGCTGGCCCTCGCCAGTGGTCTGGACCAGTAGGAACGCTCTCACAGCGTGGAACGCCAGGCCGCCGCACCCGCGTGACAAGGCATGATGGGCAGAGTGCGGCTGTGAACAGCACCATTCAGAGGAGTAGTCGGAGATGAAGATCGGCATTGTCGGTGCCACCGGCCAGGTCGGCGGCGTGGTCCGCGAGATCCTGGCGGAGCGCGCCGGGCTTCCCGGTGGAATCGGCCCGGTGGAGCAGCTGCGGCTGTTCGCCTCGGCCCGCTCGGCCGGGCGCACCCTGCCCTGGCAGGGCACCGAGGTCACGGTCGAGGACGCGGCCACGGCCGACTACACCGGCCTGGACATCGTGATCTTCTCGGCCGGCGGCTCGACCTCCAAGGCCCTGGCCCCCAAGGCCGCCGCGGCCGGAGCCGTCGTGATCGACAACTCCTCCGCCTGGCGCCGCGACCCCGAGGTCCCGCTGGTCGTCTCCGAGGTCAACCCCGAGGCCATCGCGGACCGCCCCAAGGGCATCATCGCCAACCCGAACTGCACCACCATGGCCGCCATGCCCGTGCTGCGCCCGCTGCACGAGGAGGCGGGGCTCGCCGCCCTGGTCGTCTCCACCTACCAGGCCGTGTCCGGCAGCGGCGTGGCCGGTGTCGCCGAGCTCCGGGACCAGGCCGTCAAGGTCGTCGAGGCCGGCGCCGCGGCGCTCGCCCACGACGGCGGCGCCGTCGAGTTCCCCGAGCCCAAGGTCTACCAGCGGCCGATCGCCTTCAACGTGGTGCCGCTGGCCGGCTCCGTCGTCGAGGACGGCTCCAACGAGACCGACGAGGAGCAGAAGCTCCGCCACGAGAGCCGCAAGATCCTCGGCATCCCGGAGCTGAAGGTCGCCGGCACCTGCGTGCGCGTCCCGGTCTTCTCCGGCCACTCGCTCCAGATCAACGCCCGCTTCGAGCGCCCGATCAGCCCCGAGCGCGCCGTCGAGCTGCTCACCGGCGCCCCCGGCGTCGAGCTGTCCGACATCCCCACCCCGCTCCAGGCCGCCGGCCAGGACCCGAGCTACGTGGGCCGCATCCGGGCGGACGAGACCGTGGAGCACGGCCTGTCGCTGTTCGTCTCGAACGACAACCTGCGCAAGGGCGCCGCGCTGAACGCCGTCCAGCTGGCCGAACTGGTCGCCGCCGAGCTCAAGGGCTGAACACCGCCGTCCACCGGTCGGAACACGGCCGCGTGACCTCGGGCGGGCCCCGTCGTTGTACGGGGCCCGCCTTCGCATTTTTTTGCGTTGCGTTGGTACGGCCTTTGCGGTAATGGGACTACCGGAGAGGTTCGGCAGACGAACCGCGGGTAGAAGGTGACCCAACGATCGGGCGGCGACGGGGGCCCCTCACCTCGGCACGCCCGGCCGAACGGTCGGCCGTCACGGCCGGATCGACCCACCCGACAGCTTCCGAGGGCGAGCGAAAAGAGGTGCGCGATGGACCGCTGCGTCGTCCTGGTGGACGCCGGATACCTGCTGGGCGCCGCCGCCAGCCTGCTCGCAGGGGATCCGTCCCGCTCCAAGGTCACCGTGAACCACACGGCCCTGATCGCCGCCCTGCGCGAACGCGCCGAGGCCGAGACCGGGCTGCCGCTGCTGCGCATCTACTGGTTCGACGCCGCGCCCGACCGGCGCCCGATGCCCGAGCACCGGCGGCTGCGGGTGCTGCCCCGGGTCACCGTACGGCTCGGCGCGCTCACCCGGGCCGAGGGACGCTGGGTGCAGAAGGGCGTGGACGCCGCGATGCACGCCGAGCTCTCCGAACTCGCCCGCAACCGGGCCTGCGCCGACGTCGTGCTGATCACCGGGGACGGGGACCTGCTGCCCGGCATGATGACCGCCAAGGAACACGGCGTGGCCGTCCACCTGTGGGCGCTGCAGGCCGCCGACGGCGACTTCAACCAGTCCGAGGACCTGGTCGGCGAGGCGGACGAACGACGGGTGCTCGACCGGGAGTGGATCGAGGGGTCCTTCTCGCTGCGGGAGCACTCCAACCTCTTCCCGGCCCCAGGGGCCCGGCAGGAGATCGCCAAGATCCTCGCCGCTCCGCCGGCCGTGGTGCCGCCGGTGGTCCGCCCGGTCGCCGCGGAGGACGCCCCGGACGGACCCGGCCCCGCCGACGACGGACGGCCGCAGCCGGCGGCCGCGCTCAAGGTCGTCCCCACCCCGAAGGACCTGGCCGGACGGGCCCCCTCGGTCACCCCCATCGCCCCGGCGGCCAACGGCACCAACGGGTACGGCGTGAACGGCCACGCGGCCGCCGCCCAGGCCGGGCCGGTGCTGCGGTGGTCCTCCGACCGCGGCTGGGTGGACCGGCCCGCCCCGGAACCCGCCGTCACCGCCGGCGACAGCCTGCCCACGCTCGCCCAGCTCACCACCGCCGAGCAGCGCTGGGCCGACCGCGAGGAGGACATCACCTCCATCGGCGGCGACGCCCACGAGGTCGGGCAGGTCTTCGCCCGCCGCTGGAGCGAACGGATCGGCGAAACCGAGAGACTCACCACGCTCTGGCCCGACTACCCGCGCATCCCGCACCGGGTGGACGGCGAACTGCTGCGCTACGCCGCCCGCTTCGGGCTGCTGGCGCACAAGGACGACCAGATCGACGAACACGACCGCTACGCCATCCGGGCCGGGTTCTGGAAGGAACTCGCGGCCCGGGTGCCGGGCGGGACGACGGTCGTCGACGACTGAGCCCGCGCGGCCCGGCGGCCCCGGGCGGGAGCGGCGGAGCCGCCGGCCGGGCCCCCTTGTCCGGTTCGCCCGTATGAGCGCGTAGAGTCGTCGGTCGTGAACGAGACGGCGGGGCGAGCACCCGAGGAACCCCTGCCGTGCGTGGCCGTGCGCGACCTGGTCAGGACCTACCGCAGCGGGCGCGGCGCGGCCGCCACCGAGATCCGGGCCAACGACGGGATCAGCCTCACCGTCCGGCAGGGCGAGATCTTCGGGCTGCTCGGACCGAACGGCGCCGGGAAGTCGACGCTGGTCCGCCAGCTCACCGGCCTGCTGCGCCCCGACTCCGGCTCCGTCGAACTCTTCGGCCACGACATCGTGCGGCACCCCGAACGGGCCGCCCGGCTGCTCGGCTACCTCGGGCAGGAGTCCACCGCGCTGGACGAGCTGACGGTGGCGCTCGCCGCCGAGACCACCGGACGGCTGCGCGGCCTCACCCGGGCGCAGGCCCGCGGCGCGGCCGGCGAGGTGCTGGCGGAACTCGGGCTGGAACCGATCGCGGCCCGGCCGCTCGCCAAGCTGTCCGGTGGACAGCGGCGGCTCGCCTGCCTCGCGGCCACCCTGGTCGGGGACCGGCCGCTGCTCGTCCTGGACGAGCCGACCACCGGCATGGACCCGGTCGCCCGGCGCGCCGTGTGGAGCGCCGTCGACCGGCGGCGAGCCGAGCACGGGACGACGGTGCTGCTGGTCACCCACAACGTGATCGAGGCGGAGACGGTGCTCGACCGGGTCGCCGTGGTGGACGACGGCCGGGTGATCGCCTGCGACACACCCGGCGGGCTCAAGGCGCTGGTGGACGGCGACGTCCGGCTCGACCTGGTCTGGCGGGACGAGGCGCCGCTCGACGTCCCCGCCGTCGCCGCGCTGCGCGAACGGGCCGAGCGCACCGGACGACGCTGGACCGTCCGCACCACCCCCGAACAGGCCCGCGAACTGGTCGCCGCCGTCACCACCGGCCCGGCCTTCGCCGCACTCGACGACTTCACCCTCGCCACCCCGAGCCTTGAGGACGCCTACCTCAAGCTGGGCGGCCGCCACGGAGGACTGGCCAAGTGACGCTGCTCTCGGCGCCGGAGACCCGCCGGTCCACGGGCACCCCCGCTCCGCTCGCCCCCGCCGCCCGGCTGCTGCCGGCGCTCGCGGCCGTGTACCGGGCGCAGCTCGCCCGGGCGCGGGTGGCGCGCGTCCCGCTGCTGTTCGTGGCCACCTTCCAGTCGGTGGGCATCCTGGTGATGATGCGCGGGGTGGTGGACGCCGGGCAGAGCTCGGCGGCGCGGTCGGTGGTCGCCGGCTCCAGCGTGCTGGTGGTCGCCTTCGTCGCGCTGAACCTGCTCGCCCAGTACTTCGGCAGGCTGCGGGCCACCGGCGGGCTCGACCACTACGCGACGCTGCCGGTGCCGGCCGCCTCGGTGGTGCTGGGGGCGGCCGCCGCGTACGCCTCCTTCACCCTGCCCGGGACGGTCGCCACGGCGGCGATCGGGGCGGTGATGTTCGGGCTGCCGCTCGGCCAGCTGTGGGTGCTGCTGGCGGTCGTGCCGCTGGCCGGCGCCGCGCTGTCCGGGCTGGGGGCGGCCTGCGGGCTGCTGGCACCGCGCCAGGAGATCGCCACCATGCTCGGGCAGCTCGGGATGTCCGCCGCCCTGCTGCTGGGCGTGCTGCCGGTGGACCACCTGCCCCAGCCGGTGCGGTGGCTGCGGGACCTGCTGCCGTCCACGTACGGGGTGGACGCCTTCGCCCGGACGTTCACGCCGGACCCGGACTGGGCCGCGGTGCTCGGGGACCTGACGGTCTGCGCGGGCGTGGGTGCGGTGTCGCTGGCGGTCGCCACCTGGGCGTACCGGCGGGCGGTCTCCCGGTAGGCCTCCGGTCCGTACGGTGGTGGGTCGTCCGGGTGGCCGCCGTGACACGATGGGGCCGTGACCGTACCGAACACACCTCCGGATCCTGCCCCCGCCGACGCGCAGGCGACGGGACCGGGCGCAGCACCAGACCCGTTCGCGCCGCCGCACGGGGCCACCGCCCTCCGGGACGGGGCGGCCCCGCTGGGGCAGCGGCTGCTGCCCGAGGTGCGGATCGGGGCGGGCATCGTCGTCGCGAGCCTGGTGGCCGGACTGGTGATGGCCGCGCTGTGGGCCTGGCTGGCGCCCAAGGTGCCGCTGGTGGTCGACGGCGACCGCATCCTCTACGGGGACCCCGAGGGGGAGCAGCGGGCCGGGGCCGACGCGGTGTTCGTGCTGATCGGCCTGGGCGTCGGGATCGTGACCGCGCTCGGGGCCTTCCTGGTGACCCGGCGGCGCGGCGGCGGCATCGCGGTCGCCACGGGGCTGACCGTCGGCGGCCTGCTCGGATCGATCGGGGCCTGGCGGATCGGGCGGTGGCTCGGGCCGAGCAACGACCTGATCGGCGAGGCCCGGCGGGTGGGGGACGGCGGGCACTTCGACGCGAGCATCGACCTGGGGGCGCTGGGGGCGCTGCTGGTCTGGCCGATGGCGGCGATGGTGGTGCTGTTGCTGCTCTCGGCGGCCTTCGGTAAGCGGGAGGAGGACCCGCCGCCGTATTGGGCGCCGGTGGCGCAGGCTCCGGTGGGGGTGCCTCCGGCGGGTGCTCCGGCGGGGCCGTGGAACGGGCCGTCGGCCGGGGGTTTCGAGGCCGGGCCGAAGTAGGTCCGTCGCCCGGGGCGGGTGGGGGCCTCCGGTTTCGCGCGGCTCCCCGCGCCCCTGGTCCGGTGGGCCGGGGACCCGGGGCCGCGCGGTTCTCCGCGCCCCGGGGTGGCGCCGGTCAGCGGGCGATGGGAGCGGTGCGGGCCTTGGTGAGGGTGACGAGGTCGGCGGGGGCGAGTTCGACTTCGAGGCCGCGGCGGCCCGCCGAGACGTAGACGGTGGGGTGGGTGAGCGCGCTGGCGTCGATGACCGTGCGCAGCGGGCGGCGCTGGCCCAGCGGGGAGATGCCGCCGAGGACGTAGCCGCTGCTGCGCTCGGCGGCCGCTGGGTCGGCCATGGCGGCGCGCTTGCCGCCGACGGCCGCGGCCAGGGCCTTGAGGTCGAGCTGCCCGGCGACCGGGACCACGCCGACGGTCAGGGTGCCGTCCACGTCCGCGACGAGCGTCTTGAAGACCCGCTCCGGGGCGATGCCGAGGACCTCCGCGGCCTCGCCGCCGTACGAGGCGGCGGCCGGGTCGTGGTCGTAGGCGTGCACGGTGAAGGCGACGGCGGCGGTTTCCAGGGCGACGGTGGCGGGGGTGCCCTGGCCGCCCTTCCTGGTCTTCTTGGCCATGCGGGTTCCTCGGTCCTCGGTCAGTTGGGGCTGAAGCGCTGGCGGGTGAGGTCGGCGGCGGGCAGCGAGGGCAGCCAGCTGAGGACGGCGGTCTCGCGGCGCAGCAGGTCGAGTTCGGAGCGCAGCCGCTGGGCGGTGTCGGGGCAGGCGAGCAGCTCCTGCTTGACCGGGGTCTCGAACACCGAGGCGGCGGCGACCAGGTAGGAGAGTACCTGCGGGTCGTCCGGCAGCTCCTGGCGGCCGACGGTGCTGGCCTCGCGGGCGCCCGCCAGCCGCTTCTGGTAGACCCGGAAGGCCCGCTCGACCTCGGAGGCCAGCGCGCCGGAGCCCTCGCCGGGGCGCTCCTCGATCGTCTCGGCCTCGCCGGTCAGGTACGGGCCGGAGACGTCCACCGAGCGCAGCCGGAACCGGGTGGTGCCGGTGACCAGCAGCTCGTAGCGGCCGTCCGGCTGGGGCTCGACGGAGGCGATGTCGGCGACGCAGCCGATGTGGAAGACCGCCTCCAGCGGGTCCCCGGTGACGGTGCCCAGACCGGCCAGCGGCCCGGCCGGTCCGTCCTCGGGCCGGACCGGCGCGGTCTCCCGGCCGTCCCTGATCGCGAGCACGCCGAACCGCCGGGGGGCGTCCTCGGGCTGTTCGAGCAGGTCGGCGACGAGACGGCGGTAGCGCTCCTCGAAGACGTTCAGGGGCAGCACCAGGCCCGGGTAGAGCACGGTGTTCAGCGGGAAGAGCGGCAGCCGTTCTGTCACGGCGGACAGCGTAGTTCCCCGGACGGGGGCGTTGTCGCGCGCCCGGCGGGCTCAACCGCGCTGGAGCATCCTGGTGGCGCCGGTGACGACGGTGGAGGCGAGCAGCCAGCCGATGACGACGAGCCCCGCGGAGACCCACTGGGCGAGGCCGCCGGGGTTCCAGCCGCCCTGGTTGAGGTCCACGATCGGCAGCAGCTGGTTGAGGGTGTACAGCACCGGGTTCCAGTGCGGGCGCTCGTCGGCCTTGAGCGGTTCCAGAGGGTGGGTGGCGAACCAGAGGCTGCCGAGCGCCCAGGCGAGCAGCAGCCACAGGCCCGCCCGGCCGGGGCGGTAGCCGTAGCCGACGGTGGCGTCCTGGACCGCGCCCCAGATCCGGGCGGGCAGCGGCAGGGTCCGGCGGCGCCGGCGCTGCTTGGCGTAGAGCACCTCGCGGGCGTCGTCGTCGGCGCCGTCGCGACGCAGGGCCGCGGCGAGCTGCTCGTAGGACTCGGGCTGGAAGTCCACCGAGGAGCCCTCCAGCCAGGCGATCCGCTGCCGGACGGTGAAGGTCCCGATCGGGCGCAGGTTCTCGTAGACGAAGCCGGTGAGGCCCAGGTGCCGGCCGAGCGGCCAGGCCTGCGGCCGGTCGACCAGGTTGCCGACCCGGGCCCGGGAGAGCGAGACGGTGCCGGTGGGGCGGAAGCCGCAGGAGAAACGCAGCTCGGGGGTGTGGATGCGGCGCAGGGAGAGTTCGTCGTCACCCTCCAGGTGGAACTCGCCGGAGATCAGGCAGGCGCCGTCGAAGCGGCTGTCGGAGAGCCGGACCTGCCCGAAGGCGCGGAACGGGGTGATCGGGCCGTCGGGCGGCGGCACCTCGCCGTAGCCGGAGCCGTAGTAGCCGCGGGAGCCGGTCCAGCCGCCGTCGGCGGAGCCGGTCAGGTAGAGGGTGTGGCCGACGGTGACGCGGACGGCGTTGAGGCAGGTGCCGTTCCGCGCCCGGTCGGCGTGCAACTGGGCGCCGCGCAGCGAGAGCCGGCCGCCTATCCGGGCGGTGCGGATGCTCAGCTCGCCGTTGGAGACCAGGCGTTCGGCCTCGCAGTCCTGGTTGACGGTGAGCCCGTCGGCGGAGACGGCGCGGCCGAAGCGGTCGCCGCCGACGACGGTCTGGTTGAGCAGCAGGTCGGTGCCGATCTTGGCGTCGGTGAGCCGGATGCCCTCGGGGAGGCGGCAGCGGGCCAGGTGGAGGTCACCGGTGGTGGTCAGCCGGGAGGCCTCCAGGCGGGGGATCAGGCAGTTCACGAAGCGCATCGTCGAGGCCGAGGCCTCGGAGACCAGGATCTTCTGCTCGAAGCGGCACTGGTGGAGCTCGATGTAGTGGCCGATGGCGGCACCGGCCAGGTTGAGCGCCTCGGTGACGAACGCGCCGCTGAGCCGCAGCGAGGCGACCCGCCCGGGCGCGGGCTGCGGACCGGCCAGCAGCAGGTGGGCGAGCACCTCGGCGCGGACGGTGCGCTCGGGGCCCCAGACGGCGTCCCCGAAGGGGGCGTCGGTCTCCGCGTCGCCCGTTCGCAGGTCGAGGATCTCGCCCCGGCGGTAGGCCTCCCAGAGTCTCCGTTCGACCCCGCTCCAACCGTCCGGCGCGTGCTCCGCCATGGTTTCCCCCGTCCCCCCGGTCGTCTCGCCTTTCGTATCACGGACTGAAATGCGGGACCACCGGTTCCGGCCACTCCTTACACTGGGTGGCGTGATCTCTCGAATCGACCTCCGCGGCTCGCTGGACGACCCGCGTGACCTGCTGCCCCGTGCCGAGTTCGACGTCGCGGCCGCCCTGGAGAAGGTGCGGCCGATCGCGGAGGACGTACGCCATCGCGGGGTCGCGGCGCTGATCGAGATCACCGAGCGCTTCGACGGCGTCCGGCTGGAGTCGACCCGGGTCCCGGCCGAGCAGCTGACCGCCGCCCTGGAGACGCTGGACCCGAAGGTGCGGGCCGCGCTGGAGGAGTCGATCCGCCGGGCCCGCGCCGTGCACGCGGACCAGCGCCGCACCGGGCACACCACCCAGGTGGTGCCGGGCGGCACCGTCACCCAGCGCTGGGTGCCGGTCGAGCGGGTCGGCCTGTACGTGCCGGGCGGGCTGGCGGTCTACCCGTCCTCCGTGGTGATGAACGTGGTGCCGGCCCAGGAAGCGGGCGTCCAGGGCATCGCGGTCACCTCGCCGCCGCAGAAGGAGTTCGGCGGACGCGTCCACCCGGCCATCCTGGCGGCCTGCGCGCTGCTCGGCGTGGACGAGGTCTACTCCGTCGGCGGCGCCCAGGCGGTCGCGATGTTCGCCCTCGGCACCGAGGAGTGCGCGCCGGTCAACATGGTGACCGGACCGGGCAACATCTACGTGGCCGCCGCCAAGCGCTACTTCGCCGGCCGGATCGGCATCGACTCCGAGGCCGGCCCGACCGAGATCGCCGTCCTCGCCGACGACAGCGCGGTGCCCTCCGACGTCGCCGCCGACCTGATCAGCCAGGCCGAGCACGGCCCGACCTCCGGCTCGGTGCTGGTCACCGACTCCCCGGCGCTGGCCGAGGCGGTCGAGGCCGAGCTGGCCGTGCAGGTCGCCAGGACCAAGCACGGCGAGCGGGTGGCCGAGGCGCTGGGCGGCCGGCAGTCCGGCATCATCCTGGTCGACGACCTGGACCAGGGCCTCGCCGTGGTCAACGCCTACGCGGCCGAGCACCTGGAGATCCAGACCCGCGACGCCCACGCGGTGGCGGCCCGGGTCGTCAACGCCGGCGCGATCTTCATCGGCCGCTGGACCCCGGTCTCGCTGGGCGACTACGCGGCCGGCTCCAACCACGTGCTGCCGACCGGCGGCTGCGCCTGCCACTCCTCCGGCCTGTCGGTGCAGACCTTCCTGCGGAGCGTCCAGGTCGTCGAGTACGACCGGGCCGCGCTCGCGGACGTCGCCGCCCACGTGGTCACCCTGGCGAACGCCGAGGACCTGCCGGGGCACGGGGACGCCATCAAGGCCCGCTTCGATTGGACGGTTCCCGGCTCGTGACCACCCGCATCGACGACCTCCCCATCCGTGACGAGCTGCGCGGCCAGTCCCCGTACGGCGCGCCGCAGCTGGACGTGCCCGTCCAGCTGAACACCAACGAGAACCCGTACCCGCTGCCCGAGGAGCTGGTGGCCCGGATCGCCGAGCGCGTCGCCGAGGCCGCCCGCGGGCTGAACCGCTACCCGGACCGGGACGCGGTCGAGCTGCGTGAGGGCCTCGCCGCCTACCTCGGGAAGACCACCGGCTTCCCGGTCGGGCGCGAGCAGGTGTGGGCCGCCAACGGCTCCAACGAGGTGCTCCAGCAGCTGCTCCAGACCTTCGGCGGCCCCGGCCGCAGCGCCCTCGGCTTCGAGCCCTCGTACTCGATGCACGCGCTGATCTCCCGGGGCACCGGCACCGCCTGGATCTCCGGGCCGCGCAACGACGACTTCACCATCGACGTGGACGCCGCCGTCGCGGCCATCGCCGAGCACCGGCCGAACGTGATCTTCGTCTGCTCGCCGAACAACCCGACCGGCACCGCCGTCGAGGCCGACACCGTGCTGCGGCTGTACGACGCCGCCCAGGCCGCCCGGCCCAGCCTGGTGGTGGTCGACGAGGCGTACGTCGAGTTCTCGCACCGCGCCTCGCTGCTGCCGCTGATCGAGGGCCGCCCCAACCTGGTGGTCAGCCGCACCATGTCCAAGGCCTTCGGCGCCGCCGGGCTGCGCCTGGGCTACCTGGCCGCCGACGCGGCCGTGGTGGACGCCGTCCAGCTGGTGCGCCTGCCGTACCACCTGTCGGCCGTCACCCAGGCCACCGCGCTGGCCTGCCTGGAGCACACCGACACCCTGCTCGGGTACGTCGGGCGGCTCAAGGAGGAGCGCGACCGGCTGGTGGACGCGCTGCGCGGGATGGGCCTGGAGGTCACCGACTCGGACGCCAACTTCGTCCAGTTCGGCCGCTTCGCCGACACCCACGCCGTCTGGCAGGCGATCCTCGACCAGGGCGTCCTGGTCCGCGACAACGGGGTCCCCGGGTGGCTGCGCGTCACCGCCGGCACGCCCGCCGAGAACGACGCCTTCCTGGACGCCGTCCGCAGAGTCAGCAAGGAGCTGTGACCCCCATGTCCCGCATCGGACGCGTCGAGCGCACCACCAAGGAGACCTCCGTCCTGGTCGAGATAGACCTGGACGGCAGCGGCAAGACCGACATCTCCACCGGTGTCGGCTTCTACGACCACATGCTCGACCAGCTCGGCCGGCACGGCCTGTTCGACCTCACCGTCAAGACCGACGGCGACCTGCACATCGACACCCACCACACCATCGAGGACACCGCCCTCGCGCTCGGCGCCGCCTTCAAGCAGGCGCTCGGCGACAAGGTGGGCATCTACCGCTTCGGCAACTGCACGGTGCCGCTGGACGAGTCGCTCGCCCAGGTCACCGTGGACCTCTCCGGCCGGCCGTACCTGGTGCACACCGAGCCCGAGGGCATCGCGCCGATGATCGGCTCGTACGACACCACGATGACCCGGCACATCCTGGAGTCCTTCGTGGCCCAGGCACAGATCGCGCTGCACGTCCACGTGCCCTACGGGCGCAACGCCCACCACATCGTGGAGTGCCAGTTCAAGGCGCTGGCCCGGGCCCTGCGCTACGCCGCCGAGCGCGACCCGCGCGCGGCCGGAATCCTCCCCTCGACCAAGGGTGCGCTGTGAGCAACACCGCGATGATCCTCATCTTCGTCGGCCTCTTCCTGGCCGGCGGAGTGATCTCCTTCTGGAAGCAGAAGCAGTCCAAGAGCGTCATCCTGGTGCTGGCCTTCGGCTCCGTGATGTGCCTGGCCTCCGGCCTGCTGCGCATCTAGGCGCGACGTGGAACCCGCCAGGACTGCCAGAACCGCCAGAACCGCCGTAGAAAAGGCTGGACACCTGAACATGGGCAAGAACGTCGTCGTCCTCGACTACGGCTCCGGCAACCTCCGCTCGGCGCAGCGCGCCCTGGAGCGGACCGGGGCGAACGTCACGGTCAGCTCCGACTACGACACCGCGATGGCCGCGGACGGCCTGCTCGTCCCCGGCGTGGGCGCCTTCGAGGCCTGCATGCGCGGGCTCAAGTCCGTCCGCGGGGACTGGATCATCGGCCGCCGGCTCTCCGGCGGCCGCCCGGTCATGGGCATCTGCGTCGGCATGCAGATCCTCTTCGAGAAGGGGGTCGAGCACGGCGTGGAGACGGCCGGCTGCGACGAGTGGCCGGGCACCGTGGAGCCGCTGGAGGCCCCCGTCGTCCCGCACATGGGCTGGAACACCGTGGACGTGCCCGAGGGCAGCCGGATGTTCGCCGGCCTCGACCCGGAGACCCGCTTCTACTTCGTGCACTCCTACGGGGTGCGGCACTGGGAGCTGGAGGTCCACAGCGCGCGGATCAACCCGCCGCTGGTCACCTGGGCCACCCATGGACAGCCGTTCGTCGCGGCCGTCGAGAACGGCCCGCTGTGGGCCACCCAGTTCCACCCCGAGAAGTCCGGCGACGCCGGCGCCGCCCTGCTGACCAACTGGGTCAGCACCCTCTGACTGTCTGAGAGTTGGATCTGATGAGCCTCGAACTGCTGCCCGCCGTCGACGTCCGGGACGGTCAGGCCGTCCGCCTGGTCAAGGGCGCCTCCGGCACCGAGACCTCCTTCGGCGAGCCGCTGGCCGCCGCCCTCGCCTGGCAGAACGCCGGCGCCGAGTGGCTGCACCTGGTCGACCTCGACGCCGCCTTCGGCACCGGCAGCAACTACGAGCTGCTGCGCGAGGTCACCGGACAGCTGGACATCAAGGTCGAGCTGTCCGGCGGCATCCGCGACGACGAGTCGCTCGCCCGCGCGCTCGCCACCGGCTGCACCCGGGTCAACCTCGGCACCGCCGCCCTGGAGGCCCCGGAGTGGGTCGCCAAGGCCATCGCCGAGCACGGCGACAAGATCGCCGTCGGCCTGGACGTGGTCGGCACCACCCTGCGCGGCCGCGGCTGGACCCGCGACGGCGGCCAGCTCTTCGACGTGCTGGCGCGCCTCGACCAGGAGGGCTGCGCCCGCTACGTCGTCACCGACGTCAACCGGGACGGCACCCTGACCGGCCCCAACCTCCAGCTGCTGCGCGACGTCTGCGCCGCGACGGACAAGCCCGTGGTCGCCTCCGGCGGCGTCTCCTCGCTGGACGACCTGCGGGCGATCGCCTCGCTGGTCGGCGAGGGTGTCGAGGGCGCCATCGTGGGCAAGGCACTCTACGAGCAGAAGTTCACCCTCGAAGAGGCCCTGGAGGCGGTTTCAGGATGACGAACGGTCGGATCGTACGCGGCAGAGTCGGCGGGTTCTCCCCCTGGGAGGACGAGTTCGGCTACTCCCGGGCGGTCGCCGCGGGCGACCACGTGCACGTGGCCGGCTCCACCGCCTGGGTGGACGGCCGGATCGAGCACGAGGGCGACCCGTACCGGCAGACCCTCGCCGCGTTCGGCGTCGGGCTCACGGCCCTGGCCGCGTACGGTCTGACCGCGGACGATGTCATCCGCACCCGGATGTACATCACCCACGTCCGCGACGCCGAGGAGGTGGGCCGCGCCCACCGCGAACTCTTCGACGCCGCGCGCCCGGTGGCCACCATGGTGGTGGTCGACGGACTGATCGACTCCCGGATGATGGTCGAGGTCGAGATCGACGCGTACCGCTCCGGGCTGGCAAAGACCCTGGAAGCCCTGGAAGGCGAACAGCCGTGACCCTCGCAGTACGTGTCATCCCCTGTCTCGACGTGGACGCCGGGCGGGTGGTCAAGGGCGTCAACTTCCAGAACCTGCGCGACGCGGGCGACCCGGTCGAGATGGCCAAGCTCTACGACGCCGAGGGTGCCGACGAGCTGACCTTCCTCGACATCACCGCCTCCTCCGGCGACCGGGAGACCACCTACGACGTGGTCCGCCGCACCGCCGAGCAGGTGTTCATCCCGCTGACCGTCGGCGGCGGCATCCGCGCCGTCGAGGACGTGGACAAGCTGCTGCGGGCCGGCGCGGACAAGGTCGGCGTCAACACCGCGGCGATCGCCCGTCCGGAGCTGGTCCGCGAGATCGCCCGGCGCTTCGGGCGCCAGGTGCTGGTGCTCTCGGTGGACGCCCGGCGGTGCCCCGAGGGTACCGAGACGCCGTCCGGTTACGAGGTCACCACCCACGGCGGGCGCCGGGGCACCGGCCTGGACGCCGTCGAATGGGCGGGCCGCGCGGCCGAGTTGGGCGCCGGCGAGATCCTGCTGAACTCGATGGACGCGGACGGCACCAAGGACGGCTACGACCTGGAGATGATCCGGGCCGTGCGCAAGGCCGTCTCGGTGCCGGTGATCGCCTCCGGCGGGGCGGGCAAGCTCGCGGACTTCGCCCCAGCCGTCGAGGCGGGCGCGGACGCGGTGCTGGCCGCCAGCGTCTTCCACTTCGGGGACCTGCGGATCGGCGAGGTCAAGGGCGCGCTGCGGGAGGCCGGGCACCCGGTCCGCTGAACGGCCGAACGGGCCCGCCGTCCGGCTTCGGACGGCGGGCCCGTTCGTTCTCGTTCGTCCTCGTTCGCTCAGGTCTGGTTCGGGTCGCCCTTGATCAGCGCGAACGGGGCGCCGTTCGGGTCCGCGACCCAGGCGATCCGCCCGACGCCCCGCACGTTCTCGGGCCCCATCAGCACCGTGCCGCCGGCCGCCGTCGCCCCGGCCACCCGCGCGTCCACGTCCGCGGCGGCGAAGTACGGCGTCCAGGCGGGCGGCTGCTCCGGGGACATGGTCGGGGCGATGCCGCCGAAGCCGGTGGCCTCCTGGTCGCCCGCGGCGGTGGAGATCACCCGGTAGCTCATGCCCGGCGACGGCTCGAAGTTCTCCACCCGCCAGCCGAAGATCTTCTGGTAGAAGGCGAAGGCGACGTCCGGGCCGGAGGTGTGCAACTCGGCCCAGACCAGGGCGCCCTCCTCCGAGACGGCGTCCAGGCCCTTGGTGCCGCCCGCCTGCCAGATCGCGAACTCGGCGCCCTGCGGATCGGTGAGGGCGGCGAACCGGCCCTCCTGCATGACGTCCATCGGCGGCACCCGCACCGTGGCGCCGCCCTGCTCGGCGGCCTTCACGGTGGCGTCCGCGTCCTCGGTGCGGAAGTAGGTGGTCCAGGCGGACCGCGAACCCGGATCGAGGTTGCCGAGGGCGCCGACGGTCCTGCCGCCCAGCTGGAGGAACCCGTAGCCGCCGGCCCCGGGGACCTCCAGGAAGTCCCAGCCGAACACCTTGCCGTAGAACCCGGCGGTGGCGGGGATGTCCGGGCTGCCCAGATCGATCCAGCAGGGCGAGCCGATGGGGAAGTCGGTGGTGATCATGGAGGGGTGCCCCTTCGACGGAGGGTGACCGGCCTGCCCGGATCGGACCCCGGCCCCCTGCGAGTCTGCACCCGGCCCCCGCCGTCCGCAGCCGGAGGAGGCCGCCGGGGCCGGACGTGAGCTGCGCCACTTCCGGGGCCGTGGTGCAGCAGCGAGCGGGCGGGCGCCGTCAAGGGGGTGGAAAACGACGGTGGGAGAGAGTGAGGCTACGGGTGAGGCTGCGCAGGGCCAGTCCCGGGATCGACTTCGTCGAGTTCGTGGAACAGCGTTCGGGCGCACTGTTCCGCACGGCGTACGTGCTCACCGGGGACGCGCACACCGCGGAGGACCTCGTACAGGAGGCACTGGAACGGGCCTGTCGGCACTGGCGGCGGGTCGCGCGGGCGGAGGTGCCCGAGGCGTACGTGCGCCGGATCCTCGTGAACCTGGCCAACGACCGCTGGCGGCGCCTGCACCGCTCGGGTGAGCGCCCCGCGCCGGAGCCCGCCGCCGAGCACCCCGACCCCCGCGATGCCTACCGGTCGGTGGAACTGCGCGCGGAGCTCGTCGCGGCGCTGCACACCCTGCCGATGGGGATGCGCACCGTGGTCGTCCTGTACTACCTCCACGACCTGGGGGACCGGGAGATCGCGCAGACCCTCGACATCTCCCCCGGCGCCGTGCGCTCGCAACTCGCCCGCGGGCTCGCGAAACTGCGGGCCGCGCTGCCCCGGCAGGACGTCCCGTCCGCGTCGTCGACCTCGCGTGAAGGTGCGTGATGACCCGCTTCCCGCCCCGGGGCCCCGTCCCCACCCCCGACCCCGACCCCGCCTTCGACAAGGAACTCCTCGCCGCCATGACCGCTTTCGCCGACAACACCACCACCCCCGTGATCGATGCCGCCGGAATCCGGCGCACGGTCCGTCGGCGCACCGCCCTCACCGGGGCCGCGGCGGTGGCGGCGGTGGCCGCCATCGCGACGGGCGCGGCCCTGCTCCTGCCAGGGTCGCCGAGCGGCGGCGACCGCCCCGCGGGGACCGGGCCGGCCCCGGCCGTCCAGTCCGCGCCCCCGTCCCCCGCCCCCCCTTCCGCTTCGGCGCCAGGCCTCGCGCCGTCGGCGACCGAAGGTACCCCTTCCCCCGCCGCCCCGCCCGCGCCCGGCACGACCGTGACCGTCCCCCCGGTCGCCGGCCTGTCCCGGGACGCCGCTACCCGGCTGCTGGACGCGGCCGGGCTGCGCTACGAGATCCACGAACTCACCGACTGGAAGGTGCCCGTCGGGTCGGTCGTCAACTCCGAGCCGCAAGCCGGGCGCACCACGGCGGCGAACACCGCCGTCCAGCTCTTCGTCTCCAAGGGCCGCCCCGGAAGCTGAGAGCGCCCGCCCTGGCCGCGGTCCCACCCGCGACGGCGCCCCCCGGCTCGCGGAGAGGGGGCGCCGCCGCTCTCGGCGTGCCGGGAGGCCACAGCAGCTCCCGCTCCTCCGCTACCTCGGGGGCAACGGCAGGACGTGGCGGAGGGCTTCGAGGGCGTCCGGGGCGCCGTCGACGGTGAGGGCGGTGTGGGCGCCGCGGCCGTAGGTGAAGAGGACGAGCTCGGCGGGCTCACCGGTGAGGTGGACGGTGGGGGCGCCGGCCGGGCCGACGGTGAGGGAGCGGCCGTCCGGGTGGGCGAGGGTCAGGCGGACGGGGGAGCGGCGGCCGGCCTCCAGGCGGGCGATGAGGGGGAGGCGGCGCCACAGGGCCTCGGCACGGCCGGGCGGGACGGGCTGCGGAGCCCAGTCCTCGGCCGCCCGCACGACGTCCTCGGCGTGGACGTAGTACTCGACGGTGTTCGCCGCCTCGTCGGCGCCGGGGAGCGCGAACGGGGAGTACACCGGCGGGCCGGAGCGGAAGAGCCGTACCAGCTCCTCGTACGGTCGCTCGGCGTACTCGTCCTGCACCCGTCGCGTCCAGTCGGCCAGAGCGCCGACCCGGAGACCTGCCGCGGCGTCGGGGCGGCGCTCGCGGATCACCAGATGGGCGGCGAGGTCCCGGGTCGTCCAACCGGCGCACAGGGTGGGGGCGTTCGGCCCGGCGGCGGTGAGGAGCCGGGCGAGGCGGTGGCGTTCGGCGAGGGCGTGGTTCGACATGTCGTCAGCCTAGGGGGCGGGTGCCGGGTGAGCCGTCTTTGGGTGGCCTCCGCGCGGGACCTCGTCAAGCGGTCGAAGCCCCGCGTAAGGGGCGGCGAACGCGCCTGGCCGGAGGAGCCATTGTCGGCTCCTCCGGCCAGTTCTCACGTCAGGCGGTCAGCCGCCCGTGTCGAAGTGGTCTGTCAGACGCGCTCCTCGTGAATACGCCACTCGTTCCCCGGCTCGCACGGGTTCGGCGGGCAGGGCTCCGGAGGGCAGGGCTCGGGCGGGCAGGGCTCCGGCGGGCACTTCTTGCTGTCCTCGACGGTGATCGCCACGCACGGGCAGTCCTTGGTCAGTTCGACCTTGGTCACCGGGGACTGCGGCAGCTCGTAGCCGTCCGGCGCGGAGACCTCCTGCCAGTAGTACGTGCCCAGCGGCAGGTTGTCCGCGGAGCAGATGCCGTCGGTCCCGGTGGTGCAGGGCGCGCCCACCTTGGTGTCCGGGTTGGCACCGGTGGTCTGCAGACCGGGGATGCCGTTGGTCTCCCGCCACAGCTGGAAGACGGCACCGGCCAGCGGCTGCCAGGTCTCCGAGTCGACCTTGGTGACGCTGGTCGAACCCGTCTGAGTGGCGGTCTTGGTGTCCTGGACGGTGACGGGGACGTTCTGTCCGTTGGTGTCGAGGACGACCGTGGTGACCGGTTGTGTGGGCAGGTCATAGCCGGGGGGTGCTGCGGTCTCCTGCCAGTAGTAGGTGC